>JABMRH010000148.1 GCA_013202725.1 Desulfobacteraceae bacterium | reverse complement strand
GGCGGGAATGACGAACTAAGGGGCGGGAATGACGAACTAAGGGGCGGGAATGACGGATTAATGGACATTCTCACTATTTCTCTATAGTTCAACTTTTTACGAAAGACCCTTAACAATTAAGGTTCTTTGTCCTCCCCAAAACAGCTTCTACTCAAAAGGATTACTAATAATTATTGTTTCATCTCTTGCAGGACCAAGCGATATTATTTGTATCCGGGTTTCGGCAAGCTCTTCAATTCGATTGAGATAATTTTTTGCATTTTGAGGCAAATCTTCAATTCTTCGAATATTAGAAATATCTTCCGACCATCCCGGCAGTATTTCATATATTGGTTTACATGCGGAAAGGACATTGAGGCTTGCAGGAAAATCATTAAGAATCTTTCCATCATAATCATACTCATAGCCGGTGCATATTTTAAGAAATTCCTGCCCCCCCAATACATCCAGCTTGGTTATAGCCAGGCCGGAGAGACTATTTAAACGCACCGCATTGCGCAATATTACGGTATCAAGCCATCCACACCTGCGCCTTCTGCCGGTTGTCGCGCCGAATTCCACACCTTTTTCCTGAATTCTATCTCCTGTTTCATCAAAAAGTTCTGAGGGGAAGGGGCCTTGCCCAACCCTTGTGGTATAGGCCTTTACAATTCCGATTACATCTGTGATTTCTTTTGGGCCGATGCCGGCGCCGGCGCAGGCATTTCCGGCAACAGTGTTGGATGAAGTGACATAAGGGTAAGTGCCGTGATCAATATCAAGATGGGTTCCCTGTGCTCCCTCAAAAAGAATTTGCTTTCCCCTTTTGATTGCCAGGCTGATTACAAGAGAAATGTTTGTAACAAATGGGGCGAGTATTTCGGCATATTCAGAATATTTATCGATTATGTCATCAAAATCTAACGGTTCAGAGGAAAGATATTCTTTAAGATAGAAATTTTTTTCTTCCAATATGGTTTTTACCTTTTCGCTAAAAACCTCCGGATCAATGAGATCGACAAATCGTATTCCCCTGCGGGTTGCCTTGTCTTCATAGCAAGGCCCGATCCCGCGTCCTGTTGTTCCGATTTTTTTATCGCCCTTCATCCTTTCACGGGCATGATCTATCTGTTTATGATAGGGCATGATAATATGAGCTTTTTCGCTTATCATAAGATTATCCTGCCCAACATGAATGCCCTTGCTCTTTAAATAATCAAGCTCTTCTATAAGTACTGCAGGATCTATTACCATGCCGTTTCCAATAAGGCAGGTTTTTTTCTGCAATATGCCGGAAGGAATTAAATGGCTGATAAACTGCTCGCCGTTTACAACCATTGTATGGCCGGCATTATTTCCACCCTGGAACCTGACAACAATATCTGCAAATTCTGCAAGCAGATCCACAACTTTACCTTTTCCTTCATCTCCCCATTGAGTCCCAACAATAACAATATTAGCCACGGCTTACTCCTTTTATATAATTATTTTAGGATGTTCTCCCGATTAGTTGATGCAAAGGATTGAAGAACCCTGCAGCAAGCTGCGGGGAATGCGCTCGCTGTTGCAGTTAGGTACACACCCCGCCCGCCGTGCTCGCGCCCGTCGCGGCAGGTCCGCTTCGCGTCCACCCCTCTTGTTAGAGGGGATTTGAGAGGATTAACCGCACAGGTTAAAAGATTTTGTTTCTTTTTTCGCGAAAAAAAGCCTGGATTATGTTTTTGCATTCATCCTTGCAAACATTGCAAATAATTTCAGGCCTGTGATTTAACCTGATATCATCTGCCAGGTTGTACAGCGATCCTGCAGCTCCCCATTTGGGATCATTTGCGCCAAAAACAACCCTTGATATTCTGGCGTGTATAATTGCGCTCATACACATAATACAAGGTTCAATCGTAACATAGAGAGTTGTCTTTAACAATCTGTAATTTTGAATTTTTTGGGCTGCTTCACGTATTGCCAATATTTCTGCATGCGCTGTGGGATCGGCAAGACTTATGACCTGGTTGTGTGCGGATGAGAGGGTTTTGCCCGATTCCGCGACAAGAAGCGCTCCAATTGGAACTTCATCCTTTTGTTTGGCTTTTGCCGCTTCCTTTAATGCCAGTTTCATAAATTTTATATGAATCGTATCCATCTGGGTGCTTAGCTTTTAGCCATTAGCGGTTAGCTTTTGGATAAAACTGTTCAATATCTTCTTTACCTCATTGACCTGTTGATTAAGTTCTCTAACAGTAAGGCCAAATCGTTCATCAGAAGGAAAATTTTTTGTGATTCTATAGATCTGTAGTGTAAGACGATGGGCTTTCTCCCATACCTTAAGTTCTCTAAAATCTCTCATTTCTACTCCTTTTCAATGCTAACCGCTAACGGCTAAACGCTAACCGCACAGGTTCAACTTATTGCGAACTTACAAAAAAACGCACAAAGGTTACACTCAAATGAATTTAAGCAACATATTTTAATCTAAATTGAGCGATTAGCAGTTAGCTATTAGCCGTTAGCCTTTGAATTTTAAAGTTTTTCTCTCATGAAGAATTATCACCCAACAGATAAAAGTAAGACTTATCATAACTTTTTAAAATCATTTAGTTAATAGCTAACGGATAATCGCTAATCGCTTATTTTAGGTCGTAATAATTTTTTTGACTATGATTTACAGGACATTCAGCCCTTAATACCTTAATCCTCATTATTGGCCGCAATGCCTTTGCAATATAAACCGCTGCCGCAATTTTCAGGGCATCGCCCAGGATAAAAGGATACATGCCCACAATTAGTGTTTTAGTCAGAGTCATGCCGGTTAACAGCTTAAGCCAGGAAAGGCCGCATGCATAAATGACAACTGATCCGCAAAACATTGCGATTACATCAAAAGCAGCATGCCGGCCTGTTTTCTCCGTAATCAGGCCAATAATATATACAGCCGGAAGATATCCAAAAAGGTAGCCCCCTGTCGGTCCCAACAAACGTCCCATACCCCCTGTTCCACCCGCAAAAACAGGGAAGCCGCAGGCTCCGACCAGAAGATATACCCCAACACTTGCAAGGCCCATTCTGCTTCCCAATAAAAGACCTGCGAGAAATACAAATAAATTCTGAAGGACGATGGGAACCGGCCCTATGGGTATTGAAAGGTATGCGCCTGCAGCGGTTAAAGCTGCAAAAAGTGAAGCATATGCCATCTTGCGAAGCTTTATGGAATGATTTGTATTCATATGTGAAAACAGTCCCCGTATATAACCTTTTTAATTGATCCGTCTGCAAGCTCCAAAATCAGCGTTCCGTTTTCATCCACATCTATTGCGACCCCTTCAGATGTATCATGACCTGTTACTACCTTTACGCTTCGGTTAAGGGTTGTTGTATATTTTTTCCATTCATGGATTACCTTGTCAAAGTTCGCATTATTAATGTAATTCTCGAATTTATCCAGAAACTCAGAAAGGAGTTGTTTCCTTGATATTTTTTTGCCGAGAATATACCTTAATGACGTGGCGTTGGGTTCTTTGGCGGCTGGATTGTTATTTACATTTATACCAAAACCGATATTTATAAAAGAAACCATATCCGATTCTGCCTCTATTTCAGACAGCATCCCGGAGATCTTTCTTCCGTTGACCAGTATGTCGTTTGGCCACTTAACCATAGCATCAATACAAAACATTTGACGTAACAATTGAGCAAGAACAAGTGAGGCTGCAAAATTGAGCCTCAGGCTTAACACAGGAGGTATCTGCGGCCTGAGCACGATGGTAAAATAGAGCCCACCTTCTGAAGAATCCCAGATCCTCTTTAAGCGACCTCTGCCATTTTTCTGGCATCCGGCTATTACAACAGTAAAATGTGAACACCCCTTCCTGGCAAGCTCTCCGGCAATATCCATTGTTGATGTTACTTCGGGGAAAAAGTGGATTTTTGATTCTCTATCTGGAAATTCCCATGGGAAAAGGGCGTCAAGAGAGCCTATAAGCCGGTATCCCATTGTGGTTGCAACAATATTATATCCGAGCTCCTGAAGTTTGCGGACATGTTTCCATATAGAAACTCTTGAAATCCCAAGCTCAGAACTAAGCGCCTCGCCTGAAACAATCCCTTTTTCTCTTTTGAATATTTTAAGTATTTTTCCCTTCATTCTGGCCCTTCATTCTGGTTAACCATTGAAGTTTGCTAGGTTAACGGAATGCGGGTTATGTGTCAATAATATTTGATGAGCTTGCAAAAAATCATACCATAAATTCCATAAATTTTAGGTTGACTGTTTCATTTATCTGGCTTAATTGTTAAAGATTCTTTGCAGCTTGTTGGAGTAAAGCGTAAACCCCGTCTCGCGGGGCTGCAGTCCACCGCGGATTCGACCATAAGATAAGAAAGCAGATAATATGCCTTTTTCAATCGCCCTTGCAGGAAAGGGAGGCACAGGAAAAACAACCTTAGCAGGTATGCTGATTAAATATTTAGTCGGCAAGGGAAAAACCCCTGTCCTTGCGATAGATGCCGATTCCAATGCTAACTTAAACGATGTGCTTGGCCTTGAAGTTGTCTATACGCTCGGTAATGCCCGCGAAGAGATGAAAAATGGCAACGTTCCCGTCGGTATGAGCAAGAATGTTTTTATGTCAATGAAACTGGAACGTGCTATAGTTGAAGCACACGGATATGACCTATTGGTTATGGGACAGCCTGAAGGTGCAGGCTGTTATTGTGCTGCAAATAATCTTCTTGCAGGATTTATGGACCGGCTGAGCGACAATTATCCTTATATTGTCATGGATAATGAGGCTGGAATGGAACATATAAGCCGGCTGACCACAAAAAATGTTGATCTCCTTCTCGTTGTTTCCGACACATCAAGACGCGGTCTTCAGACTGCCTCAAGAATCGATAAACTCGCAAAAAATCTCAGCGCAGTGTCCGGCAAAAGCTATCTTGTTCTAAACAGGGCAAGTGAGGCTTTACCCGATCCGGTCCGTAATATGATTAAAAATGAGGAGCTTGAGCTTGCGGGGATAATACCTGAGGATAGCGCGGTATACGAATTTGACTTAAATGGACGTCCGACAATCGAACTGCCGCATGATAATCAAGCCGTAAAAGCGGCCTTTATGATATTTGATACAATTATCAAGTAAGGCTATGTTATGAAATGTTCGACTCGGGCTAACCGCAATTTGAAGAAAAGCATATGAAAAAAACAGGTTTTTTATTTGACGAAAGATATCTGCTTCATGACACCGGTTCCTATCATCCGGAAGTGCCCGCAAGACTTCAGGCTGTTTATCAGGGGATAAAAGATGCCGGCCTTCTTGCCGATCTCACTTTGATTCATGCCGGCCTTTCGGATCTAAAATGGATCGAGGCTGTACATGACAAAGAATATATTAAGCGTTTTGAAATGGCTTGTGTTACAGGTAACTCGACATTCGACTGCCCCGACAACCGAATATGTTCGGCAACATATGAGACGGCGCTTCTGGCTGTCGGAGGTATCCTTGATGCAACACGTCTTGTCATGAACGCCAAAATCGACAATGCCTTCTGTGCTGTGCGGCCTCCCGGGCACCATGCTGAAATCAACAAGGCAATGGGATTTTGCTTTTTCAACAATGTAGCGGTTGCGGCAAGGTATCTGCAAAAAGAATGGGGCATAAAAAGGGTTGGAATTGTTGATTTTGATGTTCATCATGGCAACGGTACGCAGCATATATTTGAAGATGATCCAACTGTCTTTTATTATTCAATCCACCAGCACCCTTCATTTGCTTATCCAGGCACAGGAAGAGAATTTGAAGAAGGGGAAGGGGCAGGATTGGGATTTACCAAGAATTCTCCGGTGTTACCAGGCAAGGGGGATAGTGAGTATAAACGCCTTATAAAAATGGACCTTTTTCCTGCCTTTGAATCATTTAAGCCCGAGGTAATCATTGTATCCTCCGGCTTTGATAGTCATGTGGATGATGACATGTCGGATATCAAGCTGTCAACTGAAGCCTTTTCATGGATAATAAAAAGCCTGGTCGAAATGGCGGATAAGTATTCAAACGGAAGGCTGATTTCCATTCTTGAGGGGGGATACTCCCTCAAACGTCTTCCCGAGCTTGCAAAAAACCATGTTGAAATTTTATTAAATCATAAATAAATAATAAAAATTGGATTTAACTTTTAGACAAAACAAGAGATCTTGAACAAAAGTAGTGGAGGGGAAAATGTTTGTCAGCAAATCGATGACTAAAAAGGTTATCACAATCAACAAAGATGCTGATATTTTTGAGGCAAAGGATAAAATGGCTGAGCATCGAATACGTCATCTTCCGGTTGTAACCAGGGATTATCACCTGATCGGAATCGTTTCGGATCGTGATATTAGAAGCGCTATGCCGTCAAGGCCTTTAAGCGATTGCAACAGCAAAAAAATAAAGGATAAAATTGCAAAGCTCAGAATAAAGGATATCATGACAATAGATCCTGTTGCTATTTCTCCATTACATACCATTCAAGATGCCCTTGTGCTTATCCAGAAGACACGTGTTGGGGCGTTTCCTGTTGTAGATGAAAAGGGAAAGCTCAGAGGTATTATCTCTGTGCGCGATCTTCTTCGCGCGTTTATCAATGTTATGGGTATGGAAGACCCCGGAACATTAATGTGCATTATTGTGGAAGAAAAGCTTGGCCAGATGAAAAAAATTATCGACGTAATAACTGAAGAACGCATTTCTTTTGGAAGCATTATGGTAGCAAGATACTGGGATGAAGAAAAACGGGCGGTTTTTCCATATCTATTGACTCAAAATATAACCCCTTTAAAGAAAAAATTTAAAAAAATGGGCTATGAGGTGCTTGACCCGATGAAATGGTATATTGATCAGCTGCCGAAAAACGACTGAAGCAGGCAGCTTTTATGTAAAATCAAATTTTTTATTGAAATTGGTTTTGCTTAAAAGGTTTCAAAGGTTAAAATGCTTATAAAATGCTGGGGATCGAGAGGTTCCATTCCTGTTT
>JABMRH010000147.1 GCA_013202725.1 Desulfobacteraceae bacterium | reverse complement strand
TTCCATGCCGACCGATTTGCACTCACGAACAGGGCTGTTGACACCTCCTGTTATAACATTTAAAGCTTGATTGAATAGTTTATGAGATTTTTCGCAGTTCATATTTAAGTCATCCTTTTTTTGAAAAGTTTTTATCCGGCTCAAATATTTTTTCCCATACTACTTTAAAAATACTGGAAAATCAAAAAGAAAAATATGACTTAAATGCTTAAAAAAAATTGACAATTAATTTTTAAATTGATAAAAGATTCTTTTTAATTTTTATGTTTGCGACAAAGGTCTCAAAGGGCCGTTAGCTCAACCAGGCAGAGCACCTGACTCTTAATCAGTAGGTTGTTGGTTCGATTCCAACACGGCCCACCAAAAATCCTTGCTCTGGGATAATTGCCGGGGCTTAATATCCAAAAGGAGGTTAAATGAGAAGATACGAAACAATAGTTATTATCGATCCTGATCTTTCGAATGAACAAAGGCTGCCTATTTTTGAGAAATTAAAAGACTTGATTGCCAGGCAGGATGGTTTTCTTGTAGTTGTTGATGAATGGGGGGACAAGCGACTTGCCTATGAAATCAAGAAAAGGTCGCGCGGATATTACGTTCGTTTAGATTTTTGCGGGACCGGAGCTCTTGTGAATGAAATGGAGCGATTTTTCCGGATCGATGATAGTATTTTAAAGTATATGACGGTCTTGCTTGACAAGGATGCCGATGTTGAAAGAATAAAGGAACAGATGGCTGAGGCTGAGGCAAGTAAGGAACAGACTGCTCAAGATACAACAGCTTCAGATGATGAATCAACTGCTGCCACGAAGGATAAGTTGGATGATTCCGAGCCGGAAGATAAGCAAGATGAACCCGAAATCAGCGAATCTCAAGCAGTAGAAAGCGAAACAACGCAAACTGAAACTAATGAGGAGGAGAAGTAAAATGGCTGCTGCTTTCAAATTCCAAAGACGAAATAGCGCTGACAGAAATAAAAATGATGCTAAAAAAAGAATATATAACCGACGTAAGATTTGTCGTTTTTGTGCAGACACCAATCTGGCAATAGATTATAAGGACCCCAAATCGCTTAGGTTTTTTATAACAGAGCGCGGAAAGATTATTCCGCGGCGAATATCAGGAACCTGCGCAAAACATCAGCGTGTCCTGATGCATGCAATCAAGCGAGCCCGTACAATCGCTCTTTTGCCTTACGTTGGCACTGTGGGCTATATTTAAAGATATTGCCGCAGTATGCCTCAAAGGAGAAAGGGATAGTGTCTCAAACCATTCAAGGGAATATCTCGATAGATATAGCAAAAGGAATTGCGATTACAACGCTTATCGTTGTAGCATCGATTTATTTGCCGGTCATAGGTCTATTTTGTTTTCTGTTTATTCCCCTGCCGATTTTTTTTTATCGTTCAAAGCTTGGCAGAACAACCGGAGCTATAGTGCTTGTCGCGTCAATCATTATGATGATTTTCATGGTCGGCACGATATCGATCGATATATTTTTCTTTATAGAGCTGTTACTGTTTGGTTTTATTCTGGGCGAACTTATTGAATTTAACCTTTCTATTGAAAAGACGATTTTATATGCATGTGCCTTAGTATTGTCTGCAGGGGTTCTTGGTTTATTCTTTTACAGCAATATTTCTAATGTCGGAATTATTGCCCTTATATCGGAATATGTGGCAAAGAATCTAAAGCTAACAATTGCTTTGTATGAAAAAATGGGGATGCCTGAGGAAAACATCCGCCTCTTTTCAGACGCACTTGAAAATATACAGTATGTCCTATTGAGAATTATTCCTGCCATGATAGTGGTTTCAAGCTTTTTTATGGCATGGGCGACTCTGCTTATCGCAAAACCGATTCTAAAATCCAGAGGTCTTTTTTATCCTGATTTTGGTTCTCTGAATTTATGGAAAGTCCCCGACTCTTTTGTTTGGGGCGCCATAGGCTGCGGGTTGATGCTGATTTTATCCGAGAGAGGCATAAAGATGGTTGGCTTAAACGGGCTGATCGTTCTGATGGCGATATATTTTTTTCAGGGTATGGCCATTGTTTCATTCTTTTTTGAAAAAAAACAGTTTTCACCTATATTGAAATTTTTTTTATATAGCCTTATTGCGATCCAGCAGGTTATAGCGCTTATTATTATAGGACTTGGTTTTTCCGATATTTGGTTGAATTACAGAAAATTGGGAATCAAGCAAGGAGAGTGATTATAGTAAACTATTAAATATTTTTTATTAATATATTAGCAGGGGTAGCATATGAAGTTAATTTTAAAGGAAACAATAGAGTCATTAGGAATAATCGGCAGCGAGGTAACAGTGGCAGACGGTTATGCCAGAAACTATCTTTTGCCGCAGAAAAAGGCCGTGCCGGCAACTTCTCAAAACCGTAAAATGCTGGATATGGAAAAGGCTAAATTTGAATTGCAGATTGCCAAGGAAAAGGAGTTTGCCAAAGAGATGGCCAAACGGCTTGAAAATGTTGTATGTAAGATAACCGCAAAGGTTAGTGAAGAGGATCGTTTGTACGGTTC
>JABMRH010000146.1 GCA_013202725.1 Desulfobacteraceae bacterium | reverse complement strand
CTGTCCGGTTACAATCAAATCACCCTTGCCTCTAATCAAAGAGGCTTCCACATACAGAACCTCACCGCCGGCCTGTGTCCAGGCAAGGCCGGTGGACAAGCCGACCTGACTGTTTTCCTGATCCATTTCAGGTAGATATTTCGGCACACCCATATATTTTTGCAGGTTGCCTTTTGTGATATGGAAAGGTCTTTTTTTCCCTTCGGCAATTTTGCGGGCCACTTTTCGGCATATGTTTCCTATCTCCCGTTCAAGGTTTCTTAAGCCTGCCTCTGATGTGTATTCTCTAATTAATTGCTGCAACGCCCCTGTGCTGATATTCATGGTTTTGGGCTTTAAACCGTTTTCCTTTATCTGCCGCGGTAAAAGGTACTTTTCGGCAATGATCCTTTTTTCCTCTTCCATATATCCGGAAACTGAAATAATCTCCATCCTGTCCAGAAGAGCTGAAGGAATAGTATCCGTCAAGTTTGCTGTAAGTATAAATATAACATTTGAAAGATCAAAAGGCAGGTTAAGATAGTGGTCGCTAAAACTAAAATTCTGCTCAGGGTCAAAAGCCTCTAAAAGAGCAGAGGATGGATCGCCTCGAAAATCAGCTCCAATCTTGTCGATCTCGTCCATCATAAAAACAGGATTCTTTGTGCCGCACTGTTTCAAACCCTGTAATATGCGTCCAGGCAAAGCCCCTATATATGTACGACGGTGACCCCTTATTTCTGCTTCATCACGTATGCCGCCCAAAGAAATGCGAACAAATTTTCGTTTCATGGCATTGGCAATTGAACGGCCCATCGAGGTCTTTCCAACGCCCGGGGGGCCGACAAAGCAAATAATCGGCCCTTTGCTCTCAGGGTTAAGCTTACGAACGCTTAAATATTCCAGCACGCGATCCTTTACCCTGTCAAGGGCATAATGGTCCGCGTCAAGCAGCTTTTTTGCGTTCTTTATATTGATTACATCTTTGGTCGTTATGCTCCAGGGCATATCAACAAGCCAGTCCAGGTAGGTCCGTATTACCGAAGCCTCCGCAGAGTCAGGATGCATCTGTTCCAGCCGTTTTAGCTGTTTTTTCGCCTCTTTTTCCGCCTCTTTTGACATCCTTGCTTTTTTGATACTTTTGTTGTACTCGGTTATTTCCTGTTTCCTTTCATCCTGCTCACCCAATTCCTTATGGATAGCTCTCACCTGCTCCCTTAAAAAATAATCTCGCTGATTTTTAGAAATTTCATCCCTGACATCAGACTGGATCTTGGCCTGTATGGATGAAAGCTCGACTTCACGGGAAAGCAGGTCGTTTATATTGTTAAGACGCTTTACAGGATCGATATGTTCCAGTACTGTTTGCGACTCCTTTATTTTCAGCCTTAAATTCGAAGCAACAAGATCGGCAAGCTTGCCGGGATCATTTATGCTTTCCAGAATACTGCTCACATCGCCTGTTAATTCCCCGCGGAGCGCCAGGATTTTTTTGGAATAGTCCCGGACATTTCTCATCATAGCCTCAACTTCAAGGCTTATTTTTTTCACAGGGTTTTCAGCAATAATTTCAATTTTTACAAGATATAAATCCTTCTTTTTCACATACCTTACAATCCGCGCCTTGGAAATTCCCTGTACAAGGGCCTTAACACTGCCGTCAGGAAGCTTTAACATGCGAAGGATACGGCTGACGGTGCCAACCCTGTAGATTTCATTAGGCTTGGGGTCCTCAACATTTGGATCCTTCTGGGTAACCAGCATTAAAAAACTGTCCCTTGTTACAGCCTCTTCTACAGCACGCACCGACTTTTCACGCCCAACAAAAAGAGGAAGCAACATATCGCTAAAAATCACTACATCCCGAACAGGCATTAAAGGTAAAACAGCAGGTATATCGGTATCCTTTCCATCTCCGTCAATAATGCTGATAAGGTCATCTCTGTCAGATTCAGCCATAATTTCTCCTTATAATGTATCCCCCTTCACAACCGCCTCAAAAAAGCTCAGGGTTATTTAAAGGCAAAGAGTTTAAACTCAAAACTAATATTATAAAACATAATTTGTCTTTGACAATATCAATCTTGATTTTTCAATGAAACATACTTATAATATTTAAAATTTTGATTGAGGAATAAAATGTTCTCTTACCTGGTCCAAACAATAATTTTTATATTCGGCATGTGTATAGGAAGCTTTTTAAATGTATGTATATACAGGCTGCCGATCTCAAAATCAATCATTGATCCACTTCGTTCAATCTGTCCAAATTGCGGCAGCATAATACGATTCTACGACAATATTCCTGTTTTAAGCTATCTCCGGCTTAAAGGACGATGCCGCCACTGCAATAAGCCGATATCTTTCCGTTATCCGCTTGTGGAAATTATTAGCGGCGCTTTTGCGCTCTGCACATTCATCAAGTTCGGGCCTACCCTCGAAGCGTTTGTTTACTTTGCTTTCATTACAGCTCTAATCGTAATAACCTTTACCGATATTGACCATCAGATCATACCCGATCTAATAACTATTCCCGGCATACCTGTCTGCTTCCTGGCATCCTTTGCCATCCCCTCAATAACATATAAGGAATCTCTGCTGGGACTTCTTGCCGGGGGCGGAAGTCTCCTGTTGGTCGGGTGGATCTATTATCTAATTAAAAAGGCCGAAGGCATGGGAGGCGGAGACATAAAGCTCGTGGCTATGATCGGAGCAATCACTGGCTGGAAAGGTGTAATCTTTACAATCTTTGTTTCATCTCTTGTCGGAACTCTTGTTGGAATCACAATTATACTGCGCACTAAAAAAGGGATGAAAATCGCCGTTCCGTTCGGCCCGTTTCTATCTACAGGCGCCGTCACCTATATCTTTTTTGGACCTGGTCTGATATCATGGTATTTTAATTTGCTCGGATAGATTGCTGCGACGTATCTATAGATAATCATAGAAAAAATGCTGCATTTTGTTGCATTATTTCAAAGTCATTCTCAGTCAAACCGGCGCCGCAAACAATATGTTGCGCCATGCTTTTATCGATCAAATCACCAGGATCATGCGCATCGGTATTAATTACAAGCTTTGCGCCAATTTTACCGGCAAGCTTTGCAACATGTCCATTGGTTAGAGAATGCCCCTTACGTGCCGATATCTCCAAAAAAATCCCTTTTTCTTTTGCTGTTAAAACTTCTTCTTCGCTAATCAGGCCCGGATGCGCAAGTATATCGATATCTGCTTCCAGGGCAGCCCTGTTGGTACCGGGAGCAACCGGTTCAACAATTGTTTCGCCGTGAACGATGATAATCTTAGCGCCCAAAGAACGCGCCTTTCTGACATTATCCGCTATCAAGGAAGGATGAACATGTGTGATTTCTATACCCGGAATGACCTTTATGTTTACGGTTCTATTCAGCTCTTCCGCTATTGCGACTATTCTGGGAATTATAAAGTCGAGATTGGACGAATCACCATGGTCGGTAATCCCGATTCCTTTTAGCCCCGCAAATTCAGCACGCCTGACAAGCTCGGACGGAATCAAAGCTCCATCACTAAAAATTGAATGGGTATGAAGATCGATCATAGCTGGTTACTCGTTACTGGTTACTCGTTACTGGTTGCTCGTTGCTTACTCGTTGCTTTCAGCTTTTCAGCTTTGAGCTTTCGTCTTTGAGCTTTTCTATACCTTATATTTACCGAAATCTTCTGTAGAAAGTTGTTCAAGATATTCCGCCCATTTTTTTCCTTCTTCGCTTTTGTCCATCGCTTCTGCTTTAACATCTACCTGTTTTGACTTAGCAATAACCCCCTCGTCAACATAAATAGGAGCGCTAAACCGGAGAGCAATGGCTATTGCATCGCTCGGACGGGCATCCATGCTGAAATCTTTCTCTTTGGAAGTAAAATATATTTTGGCATAAAATGTATTATCCCTTAAATCACAGACCTCAACCTTTGGCACATCAATATCAAGTATATTGGTAAAATTTTTGAAAAGATCATGTGTCATGGGACGATCGAACTTTATATTCTGCATACTCGAAGCTATGGAGGTTGCTTCAAGTAATCCGATCCATATTGGAATGGCCTGGCCATTTTCCTCCGATTTTAAAATAATAATCGGCGTCTTTGATGTCGGGTCCATAGTCAAGCCGGCTATACTCACCTTGTGCAGCATAAGCATTTTTCTCCTTTCAAACCAGTAATTGTTTGATGAATTGGGATCCCCTGAAGAGAATGGGATAATGCTTTTTCAATCCTTACATTAATTATCCTGCCTGAAAAATTTTCATCATGCAAAAAAACATCATTGTTTGAGATAAAGTTTACGATTTTGTTTGTTGATGTCCTTCCCATCCATTGGATATTCTCGCTGTTTGCATCGGTTTTAACCTGCTTTTTGCTTAACCCTTCTACAAGTATCGATTGGGTCGTTCCCACCAGAGCTTCATTGCTTTTTCTTGTATAATATTTCTGCAATTTCAACAATTCAATCAACCTGTCTTTCTTAACCTGTTCAGATATCTTGTGACGAAAAAGGGCTGAAGGAACCTTTGGACGGTCGGAATACTTAAACGCAAATATATCATCATATTGCAGTGTTTTGATCAAGTCCAGCGTTTCATTAAAATCATCCTCGGTCTCCCCTGGAAAACCTACAATAAAATCTGAAGTAATGGCTATTTCCGGACAAATATTTCGCAGTTTATCCACCTTTGCAAGATAATAATCCCTGGAATATTTCCGGTTCATCCTTTTTAATACCCTGTCCGAGCCTGATTGTACAGGCAAATGTATATGCCTGCATAATTTATCAAGGTTTTTAAAGGCATAAATTAAATCATCTGAAAGATCCTTTGGATGTGAAGTGGTAAATCTGATTCTTAAAAGGCCGTCAATTTCATTAATAAGAGAGAGCAGTTCGGGGAATGAACACAACCCTTCCTTTTTACCGAAACTGTTTACGTTCTGGCCAAGAAGGGTAACCTCCTTTATGCCGGATTCAACAAGGCCACGGATCTCGCCGACTATTTTCTCCGGGCTCCTGCTTGCCTCCCTGCCCCTCACAAAGGGAACCACACAGTATGTGCAATAATTATCACATCCCTGCATTATGGTTACAAAGCTTGCAACCCTGCCCTTATCATCCGTATCAGCGCTAAAAACAGATTCGTCTATTCCTTCCGGCATTTCAACATCGACAATGCGGCATTTTTTAGCCTCTATCCGTTCGATCATACCAGGCAGACGGCCAATGGCATGGGTCCCGAAAACAAGGTCGAGGTACGGCACACGTTCCAGTATATTAAGCCCTTCCTGTTGTGCCACACATCCGCCAACCCCTAAAATAAGATCAGGTTTTTTTCTTTTGAGGCGCGCAAGACGGCCTAAAAAGCTGAATACTTTCTGCTCCGCCTTTTCCCTTATAGCGCATGTATTTGCAATAATCAGATCGGCCTTCTCAGGGGATGAGGTCATTTTATATTGCAGAGGTTTTAATACTTTTGAAATCTGTTCGGAGTCATAAACATTCATCTGACATCCGATAGTATTAATGTATAAGTATTTAGTGTTCATCTTTGGATTGTTGATTTATGATTGTTGATTGATGATTGATGGAATCGTTCCGCTCTATCCTTTTAATCGATAATCGACAATCAACCACTCTCCCAATTCCCTACACGACTACTCAACCAATTCCCCACTCGACTACTCGACCTTCTTCAGCATCTTTCCATGAATAGTTATCCTTTTTATATCCTGCATCTCTATTCTGATATCTGCAAATGAAGATACGCCATAGCAGGGTTTGCTCTTGTCCACAACAAGCTCGACGACCTTTCCGTCTTTTAAATTCACCTTTGCATTAACATCCTTATCCTGTAATAGAAAAAAAACAGAGCTTATCTTGTCAAAGTCGATAGATATTTCAACCCTGCCCAGTTTACCTGTAAGACAGGTCAGCCCGGCACAGGAAAATTTCTCAAGCTCAATTGACACGTCAGACTGGTCTATAAGAGTTACCGAGTAGTTTTCTTCGGGCTCAGGCACGGTTATCTGATCTCCGTCTCCCATACCTCCCATTCCAAGCGTACAAAAAGATATTATCACCACGAGGCTAAAATAGAATCCTTTTTTCATGACACTCCCCCCTCGATTTCACAAAATTTATAATCTCTATATCTGACAAACTTGTAAAAAGTCGGATTCAGCCAGTATGTCATCTCGACCGCAGGGAGAAACCTTATAT
>JABMRH010000145.1 GCA_013202725.1 Desulfobacteraceae bacterium | reverse complement strand
TATGTATGCCTTCGAGCCTGAAAAATCACTACGCCTTGTATATGAAACTTTTTACTTAGCCATCTATAGTAACATCTTGGACTTTTTACGAGTTCGTCAAAGTTAAGGAGCAACTGTATGACAATAAAGAAAAAACAAAACATTAAATTTTGGTTCGTGATGATAATCGCCTTAATATTCTGGCAGATCGGGACCGGATTTTACCACGATCTTTCGGCGAGCAGCGATGAGACATACCAAGGGCTTAAACTGTTTTCCGATGTCATTGAACTGATTGAAAAAAACTATGTTGATGAGGTTGACACAAAAAAATTAATTCAAAAGGCTGTTCAGGGAATGGTAGGCAGCCTCGACCCTCATTCTGCATTGCTTCCGCCTGAGGCTTTTGAAGAGTTGCAGATCGGGACCCATGGTGAATTCGGCGGTATCGGTATAGTTATAACCATGCAACAAGGTGTTATTACCGTTATATCTCCAATCGAAGGCACCCCTGCTTACAAAGCAGGAATAAAGGCTGGAGATAAAATTATTAAGGTAGACGGGGAATTAACCAAGGATATGATGCTCTGGGAAGCTGTTAAGAAGATGAGAGGCCCGAAAGGAAAGCCGGTAGTTATAACAATAATAAGGAATGGAGTATCAAAACCGATAGATTTCAAGCTGATTCGTGATATTATTCCGGTTATAAGCGTAAAGTCGCTTGTTTTGCAACCCGGATACGGATACATCTGGATTACCAATTTCCAGGATAACACAACTGATGAGCTAAAACTGGCCTTAGAAAAGCTTGAATCCGGCAGTGTTCCCTTAAAAGGGCTTGTTCTCGATCTTCGAGACAACCCGGGCGGACTTCTTAACCAGTCAATTTCGGCGACGGATCTGTTTCTTGAAAAGGGTAAAATTGTATCCATCAAAGGACGGCTTGGAAAACATACAAAAATTTTCAGGGCTCATCCAAACGAGGTAAAACGGGACTATCCTATTGTTGTGCTGATTAACGGGGGAAGCGCCAGTGCGTCCGAAATTGTGGCAGGCGCGCTTCAGGATCATAAAAAAGCCATTATCATCGGGACTACCTCTTTCGGCAAAGGATCTGTTCAAACAGTAGAAGCTTTAAGAGACGGATATGGGCTTAAATTTACAATCGCCAGATATTATACCCCGAGCGGAAGATCTATTCAGGCCCAGGGCATTATACCTGATATAGAGGTAAAACAAAGAGCTATAGACATAGAAGAGGCTGATGAGGGGTTGATGAAGGAAAAGGATTTAAAAAATCATCTTGAAGCAGAGCCGGATACAAAAAAAGATGCCGGTGAAAAAGAGGATATCAGGAAGAAACACAAGCATCCTAAAATTAAATCCAGGCATGAATCCCTTACGCTTGAAGGGCTGCTTGAAGACAACCAGGTTATGCGCGCTCTTGATATCCTTAGAAGTTATACTATTTTAAGCGGTTAAATGACGATAAAAAGAAAGAAAACAAAACAAAACAAAATATTTTCCAGCAGGGATAAAGCTAAAAAAACCTATTTAAAAAAGGCGATTGCAGGGCTGTCTCTGTTGGTGCTGCTGGTGCTTGTCGCCGGTTTTCTGGCGCATCACTTATTGTTGCGCAAACAACCTGTGCAGCCGGCCAAAAAAAAGCAAACTTTTAAAATACCTGTCTTTGAAATATATCCCAAAGAGGACAAGGTCTTACGTAAACCGGATTATAAACCAAAGCCTATGCCAAAAGGTCTGCCAAAAGTGGCAATTATTATAGATGATATTGGATATGAACGAAGGGTTACTGAAAAATTTTTAAGCCTTGATGCCGTGCTTACCTTTTCCGTGTTTCCCTGCAGCCCTTTTCAGCAAAGAATTGTCAGAAAAGCCCATGCAAAAGGGTTTGAAATTATGCTTCACATGCCAATGGAGCCTGATGAATATCCTGAGGTTGACCCAGGGCCGGACGCTTTACTTACATCTATGTCTCCTGATGAACTTATCGATCAGCTCAATAAAAGCCTTGATGCCGTTCCTTTAATTAAAGGGGTCAACAACCATATGGGTTCAAAAATGACAACCGAATCCACCCAGATGTATCAAATCTTTTCCGTGCTGAAAAAAAGGGGACTCTTTTTTGTTGATAGTCGCACAACACCTGAAAGCATTTGCAAACCCTCGGCTCGTCTGCTTCAGATTCCTTTTGCTCAACGGGATGTCTTTCTTGATCATGTGCAGGAACCTGACTTTATTCGCAGGCAAATAAAAGAATTGATTCGCATTGCCGAAATTCATGGCACAGCCGTAGGAATTGCGCATCCGCATGAAGTAACATATGAGGTTTTTCTTGAAGAACTCCCCGAACTTCAAAAAAAGGTGCGCCTTGTTCCGGCCTCAAGTGTTGTGCAGATCATTAATTAGCCCGAATACCAATCACCTGCAAAAAGGATTAAATAATGAAAATAGGGATTATCGGTCTTCCCGGATCAGGGAAAACAACTATATTTGAAGCATTAACCCACAATATAACGGGGCATAAGGGGGAAACCCGTATAGGCACAATCAAGGTGCCTGATAAACGTGTTGACATATTAAGCAATATGTATAAACCCAAAAAAACTATTTATGCTCAGGTTGCATACTTTCTTCCAGGATTTCAAGGACAGGGCAAAGAACCGGCAAAAGATTATAATGTCTGGAATGAAGTAAGAGATTGCGATGCCTTGATACATGTGGTGCGTAATTTCGGCGGATATGGTTTTGAAAACCATGATCCATACAACGATTTTTTCAATCTTGATCAGGAAATGATTCTTGCCGATCTTGTTGTTGTGGAAAAGCGCCTTGAACGGATTGAATTAGAAAAACAAAGGCACAAAAAAATCGACCAGGAAGAGGTTGCTCTTTTAACTGAATGCCAGAAAAATCTCGAAAACGAAATCCCTCTTAGAAAAAATCCGGATTTTGCTTCTGCGCCTGCTCTTAAAGGATTTGCCTTTGTTTCAGCCAACCCCATGCTTGTTCTCTTTAATAACGAAGACGATGATGACAGCCTGCCTAATCTGAAAGATATAACTTCTAAGGAGAGTTGCATGATAATAAGGGGCAAATTAGAACAGGAACTTGCCCATATATCCGACGAAGAGACAGAAGACTTTCTTTCCGAATTTAATATTACCGCATCTGCCATGGACAGGGTGATCAGCCGGTCATACGAACTCCAGGGACTTATATCATTTTTTACAGTTGGTGAAGATGAGGTGAAAGCATGGACAATAAATAAAGGAACTCAGGCCGTTGATGCGGCAGGCGTTATCCATACAGACATAAAAAAAGGATTCATACGCGCAGAGGTGGTTTTGTATGATGATTTGATAAATGCCGGCACATATCATGAAGCAAGAAAAAAGGGCACTGTAAGGCTCGAGGGTAAAACCTACGAGGTGCAGGATGGGGATATAATTAACTTTCGCTTTAATGTTTGATGTGCAATACAGAAAAATTGACACAAAAGTGTTATCTATGCTTTAAGTAAAAATTCTTTTTTGGGATTTACCGTGTCTGATTAAACAAAGCTGCGATGAGACCTTATTGAGCATTTTTTAAAGGTCTCGCGATCTGAACAGGTAGAAAAAGGGGTTATCCGTCATGGGTGGTTTATTTGGAACTGTTTCAAAAGAAGATTGTGTCAATGATCTGTTTTACGGAACCGATTATCATTCTCATCTCGGCACAAAACGGGGTGGCATGGCTGTTAAAAATTCTAAAGGATTTACAAGATCTATCCATAACATTGAAAACGACTATTTCCGGTCCAAGTTTGAGTCTGATCTTCCGGCATTAAAGGGAAACAAGGGTATCGGAGTTATCAGTGACAACGATTCTCAGCCGCTTATTATCGGGTCCCATTTGGGAACATTCGCAATTGTTACAGTTGGGAAAATCAACAATATTGAGGAACTGGCCAGGAAAGAATTTGCAAAAAAAATGCATTTTTCCGAGACCAGCGGCGGCGTGACAAACCCGACGGAACTAACTGCAATGTTAATTTCTGAAAAAGGATCCTTTGAAGAGGGAATTGAAAATGCTCAACAACTTATTCAAGGTTCATGTTCAATGCTTTTGCTTACTGAAAACGGAATTTTTGCCGCACGGGACAGATTGGGGAGAACACCTGTTGCCATTGGAAAGAAAGAAGGCGCTTATGCAGCATCCTCAGAAACATGCGCATTTCCTAACCTTGGATATAATATTGAAAAACATCTTGGGCCGGGCGAAATTGTTTTCCTGACGCCGGATGGATATGAGCAGAGAAGAAAGCCGGAAAGGAAAATGCAAATATGCGCTTTTCTGTGGGTCTATTACGGTTATCCAGCCTCTGATTACGAGGAAATCAACGTGGAGTCGGTCAGGTACAGGTGTGGATACTCCCTTGCAGAAAATGACGAAACAAAAGTAGATTTTGTTACAGGAATACCGGATTCGGGAATTGCTCACGCAATTGGCTATGCAAATAAAAAGAAAATTCCGTATAAACGTCCCTTTGTTAAATATACACCAACCTGGCCCAGAAGCTTTATGCCGCACAGTCAACGCAGAAGAGATCTTGTTGCAAAAATGAAGCTGATTCCGGTTAGATCTATAATAGAAGGCAAGAAGATTCTTTTTTGTGAAGATTCAATTGTCAGGGGCACCCAGTTGCAGGATAATGTTCAAATATTATTTGATTACGGAGCGCTGGAGGTGCACATGCGCCCGGCCTGCCCGGTTTTAATTTATCCGTGCGACTTCCTCAATTTTTCAACATCCCGATCAACACTCGATCTTGCCGGCCGAAAAGCGATTAAAGAACTTGAAGGAAGTGATGATAAGTTTCTGGATGAATATGCTTTGGCTGGATCAGAAAGAAATATGGCAATGATAGACACAATAAGAAAAAGATTAAAGCTTACCTCGTTACGATTTCAAAAACTGGAAGACCTTGTGAAGGCCGTGGGTCTGCCAAAAAATAAATTATGCACCCATTGCTGGGACGGATCCAGTTATTTTAAATAAGATTTCCAGATAAATAATTTCATTGCGTTATCAGTCAAAATCCTCGACGACGTACAACTTAGTACGACTTACTCGGATTTTTCCTTCTATCCTTGTGAAATTAATTATCTGAAAATCTATAGAAAGGGGTTTTTGATGCCAAAACGCGACGACATAAAAAAGGTGCTCATCATCGGTTCAGGCCCTATCATCATTGGCCAGGCATGCGAATTCGATTATTCCGGCACTCAGGCCTGCAAAGCTCTGCGTTCTCTCGGTTATGAAATCGTTCTGGTGAACTCTAATCCTGCAACAATCATGACAGATCCGGGCACGGCTGATGTTACATATATCGAACCCCTTAATCTTAAAGTATTAACAGATATTATCAAAACAGAACGGCCGGATGCCCTGCTGCCGAATTTAGGGGGCCAGTCCGCCCTGAATTTATCATCTGAACTGGCGCAGGCAGGTGTTCTGGATGAATACAATGTAAAGGTCATCGGTGTAACTGTCGATGCTATTAAGCGGGGAGAAGATCGCACGGCCTTCAAAGAAACCATGGAGCAGCTCGGCATTGAAATGCCGAAGAGTCAAACGGTAAACAAAGTTGAAGACGCTGAAAAAGTCGCCGCAGAACTGGGTTACCCTGTTGTGATTCGTCCGGCTTATACAATGGGCGGCACCGGCGGCGGTCTGGTGTATAATGTTGAAGAACTTCGCACCATCGCTGCGCGGGGTTTGTCTGAAAGCCTTGTAAATCAGGCTCTGGTTGAAGAATCGGTCCTGGGATGGGAAGAGCTTGAACTGGAAGTCGTGCGGGACGGTAAAAATCAGATGGTTACTGTTTGCTTTATCGAAAATGTCGATGCCATGGGTGTTCATACCGGTGATTCTTTTTGTACGGCGCCGATGATGACCATTGATTCCAAGCTGCAAAAGCGTCTTGAGAAATACTCTTATGACATTGTCGAAGCGATTGAAGTTATCGGCGGCACAAACATTCAATTCGCCCATGATCCCAAGACAGACCAGGTTGTTGTTATCGAGATTAACCCGAGAACTTCCAGGTCGTCCGCCCTGGCGTCCAAGGCAACCGGTTTTCCGATCGCCTTTATTTCTGCCATGCTGGCCTGTGGTCTTACTCTGGATGAAATTCCCTATTGGCGTGACGGCACCCTTGAGAAATATACACCTTCCGGTGATTATGTGGTAGTAAAATTCGCCAGATGGGCTTTTGAAAAATTTAAAGGTGTTGAGGATAAGCTTGGAACCCAGATGCGCGCCGTTGGCGAAGCCATGAGCATCGGGAAAAACTACAAGGAGGCGTTTCAAAAAGCAATCCGATCCCTTGAGATAAACCGCTATGGTCTTGGTTTTGCCAGGGACTT
>JABMRH010000144.1 GCA_013202725.1 Desulfobacteraceae bacterium | reverse complement strand
GAATTGATAGCGGATGAGATTACGCGTGGAGAATAACCATTTTTGCCACAGTCTGAATCGGGCTTCTGGGATATTCTTCAGATTATAAGTTTCTCATGTCTTCGTTGTTTTTGTGCTGTTGCCAAGAAAAGCCCGTATAGACGCCCCTGGCGTCCTGCATCATATAATAGTAAGTGGGATCGAACGTCGAAAAATGACATGTTTATCCTCAGCTGGACAGGATTGCGATTCCAACTCTATAAAAATTTTAATATGACGACGCAATACAATTACGACTGGGACAAAAGTCCGACGCCAGGTCGAGAAAAAGTTGATGAAATGTATCTCTTCACATTCGGGTGCCAATGGTAATTGATTGAGTACTTTGGAATAATTTTTATTACCAAGCTGCATGTTTGCCTGTAAGAAATACCATTTTTACAGTGCCCGGGATTCAGGAGGTTGTCATGGATATTTTACAAACCGTAGTTGAATTTGAAATCATTGGGAATAAATTATGGCGCATTTTTGTGTTATTCGGAATTATTCTTATTGCCTTCCTTATTGGGAAAATTACAAAACACATTTTGCAAAAGTCAGCCATCCAATTTGAAGGTATGGAATGTCCTATCACTGCCATAACCATGAACTCTATTGCTCGCGGTGTTGTTTTTCTATTTGCAGCTATTGGCATCTCCACCGGCCTTCTTTTTTTGGATTTGGCAACCAAGGTGGCTGAAGTGTCTAAAACGGTAAGTGCCATTTTTCTCAGTGTAAGTATTGGGTATTTGCTTTACTGGTTGGCAGATGTGCCGAGCGTTTGGCTTGCCAAAATGTCCACGAAGACCGAAAGCAAACTTGATGACATGCTGGTGCCTATTGTCCGGAAAAGCCTTAGGGCAACCATTATAATACTTGTATTGGTGCAGATTGCTCAAACACTCAGTGATAAACCGATCACTTCCATCATTGCAGGACTTGGAATCGGTGGCCTGGCCGTTGCATTGGCAGCTCAGGATACAATTAAGAATTTTTTTGGTTCCGTTATTCTGTTTATCGACAAGCCTTTTGAAGTAGGAAACCGAATCGTTATTGATGGTCATGACGGGCCTGTTGAGGAAGTAGGGCTTCGCTCAACCAAAATTCGGACTCTTGACGGACATCTGGTCACCATTCCAAACGGGGAACTGGCCAATAAATCCATCCAAAATATCGGGAAACGACCGTATATCAGGCGAATTGCCAATTTAACCATTACGTATGATACATCACCGGAGAAAGTTGAACGCGCCCTTGCAATTGTGAAAGAGCTACTGAACAATCACGAAGGAATGCATGAGGACTTTCCGCCACGCATATACTTTAACGATTTCAACGCAGATTCCCTTAATATTCTGGTTATCTACTGGTATCACCCCCCTGACTACTGGGACTGTATGGCTTTTACAGAAAGTTTTAACAAGGAAGTGTTTCGCCGTTTTAATGAAGAAGGCATTGATTTTGCGTTTCCAACACAAACCTTGTATTTAGCGGGAGACCCTTCTCGCCCTTTGACAGTTGGGGTTCGGGGTGAAGTCCCTGTCTCTGATAGGTAACAATTGGTGTTTTCTATGAAAATTGCAATCGTATGTGCTGTTGCCAAGAAAAGCCTGTATAGACGCCCCTGGCGTCCTGCATCATATAATATTAAGTGGGATTGAACATCGAAAAATATTTTATGATGATCGTAGATCCGGCAAAAAACTAAATTCAGCAAAGAACTATTAGTTGCTCGAATGAGTTACTGATTTGCCTGAAGTTTTGAGTGAAAATAATCGGTTGATGTTGTAAGATAGTGCGCCGATTCTAAAAAAAACAGCGTTTGCGCCGGTTTGGCCGCAAGGCATTCTTTCCATGCCAAAACAAACTTTCAGATCATTAATGCGATTATTGCTGCTTGCACATTCCTGATTATACCATTTAAAAACATCTTTGGCAGAGCCCTTGATGTTTGTGGCTATTGCCGAATATTTCGATTTGACATCCTCTTTATTGAACAGTTTTTTCTGATATCTCTTTTGCAATACTATTGTTCGAAAAGTCTTCTTTGTTCCGATAAATGAGAAGGCTGTTTCCGCTATATATCCTTCCCTGTGAGGTTTCCAGTCAGATTCAGGAATAAAGCCGATTGCCCGCAGCATAGCCTCATCAAGATTGCCGCCTATGGCAAACTCAACACCTTTTTTGTTACAAAAATCTATTATATCGACCTGGCAAGAAGGGGGGCAGGCTCTTAGCCGCCTTATGCTTTTGCCTGCCGGCATCCGGTCTATACAATGCCTGCAGAACTCAAGATTTTTTAAAGCAGGGTCCACATTTCCTTCACGGAACTCTTCGCTGACTATCAAACCGTTTTCCGCCAGATGGCCGATAATCGGCGTGTAGCCTTTAAATCCTTTATATGTCGGCTTTGCCGATTCCTTTTCAGCCTCTATTACGGCAGTATCTATATTTAACGTATAGTTTTTTATATCATCATATTCCAGAGCTCGCTTTAATAATTTTCTATTTGTCTTCTCAAGCCCGGACAGCCTTCCACTGTCAGCCGTTCTTCTTAACCAGTCTCCGATTGCATCAGGCGAAGGAACTCTTTTCAGCGGCAATATATCCCGCAGCATAAAATCACGCCGGATAATCCTTATATCTTCCAGGCTGCGGCCCCCGCCATTTAGCATTAAAACCAATGGAAAAAGATATTCGCTGGCCTTAAAACGGGCGCCTTTGCCCGATTTCGGCATATAAGCGTCAACCCAATCCAGCACACCAAGGCCGATGCAAAATTCACCCAATAAAGCAAGACCTGCGGAAGATGCCTGAGCCTCTTCGGCCTTTTTAAATTTTAAAGGAAGATCTGTCTGCTTTGTCATTATTGATAAACTCGTAAAAACTCAAAAAACTTTTTTTAAGAAACGTGTTAAGTGTTAGGTGTTAAGTGTTAAGGGTTTGATATCCAAGATAGGGGTGCCGTCATACATATCAACACCTTTAACATAAATAATGTTGCGTTTTACTTCAAGGACTTCCAGAACCGACATGCCGATCGGGTTTGGCCTTCGTGGCGAGCAGCAGCTGAAAACCCCCATTATTTCTTTGCGATGCGGTGGGCTTTGCTTGAGATACCTCGGGATAAATGCAGGGCTTTTATGTAAATGGAAAATCACGACAATGTGCTGACCGGCCTTGATATCCTCTATGCCCTCAAGATATTCATCATTAATGATTAGCCTCCCTTCCACATCTGAAACAGACCAATGCCTGGGAACCTTTTCAAATTCATGCCGCACAAAACCTATCGGACTCATTTCAATGGCCATTGCAGTTGTATCCTTTTATTTTTTTATAAAAGTTCAGCCACAGATTTACGCTGATCATCACTGATATTTTTTCTTTTATTATCATATATAAATCTTTTGAAT
>JABMRH010000143.1 GCA_013202725.1 Desulfobacteraceae bacterium | reverse complement strand
TTGAACTTGAACAAAATTGAACATTTTTCAAAGGTCTCAGATTCTAAAGCATTTTTGCTTGGAGTAATTATGAGGGGAATATTTATTCTGGCTCATCAAATAGAGATTCTATCTTCGACATAATAGTCTCTTCGTTAGTGTTGGCGGCGATCGAAAGTTCACTTATCAGCAGTGTTGTTGCGGTATCAAAAAGCTTGCGTTCTCCAAAGGACAGATCTTTTGTTACTTTAATAAAATAAAGATCTCTAAACACTTCCGCCACGTCATAAATAGATCCGGTTTTAATTTTGTCCATATACTCTCTGTATCGCCGGTTCCAGGTCTGGTTGTTAATCAGCGAGTCTTGATCCTGCTTAATAACATCATATACCTTTGGGATTTCTTGTTTACTGATAACATCTCTTAACCCGACGGATTCTACATTCGAGGTGGGGATCATGATAACCATATTGTTTTCAAGCACCTTCATGATATAGAAATCATGTTTTTCATCGTTTACCACTCTGCTTTCGATTGCTTCAATACGACCGACTCCGTGTGCAGGGTAAACCGCAAGATCACCAACTTTAAATTTGCGAACCTTCTTGTGCTTTGTGATATCTATTTTTTCTTTCATCTTCTCGTGTCGTTGAACATTAGTATTTTTTATTAATATATTATAAATATCATTGATCAATTTAAGAATCAATAAAAAAAGATCGACCTTTCGAGTGTCGATCCTTTAAATCTGTGTAAAATATTTATTTAGACCAAATCCCTGTTTCCAACCGAGTTTGTATCAAACATGATTTTTTTATTATTAAAACAGTTCATCGCATATTTTATGCCCTTGCAAAGGATTGTTATTATTGCATCCTGAGCTTTTGAGATTATTTGGTCCAGATTTTTTTTTTCGTTATAACTGAATTCACTGAGGACGTAATTAGTGACATCAATATCCTTTTCCGAAGATCCAATGCCTCGTCCAATGCCGATACGAAGACGTGAAAAATCGCGCGTTCCTAAAAATTCAATTAATGATTCTATACCGTTATGCCCTCCAGACCCTTCTTTTTGTTTTATTCGCAATGTTCCAAAGGCAAGGTCAATGTCGTCATGGATAACCAGAATATCCTTGCGGGATATGTTGAAATATTCTTTTATTTTACTAACAGGAGCCCCGCTTCTGTTCATAAAGGCCATTGGTTTGGCGAGGATAACATCGACGCCTTCGATAAAACCGCGGCCAAGCAGTGCATTAAACTTTCTTTTGCCAAGCGGGATTGAAAAGGAATCCGCAACCTTATCAAGAACCATAAATCCGGAATTATGACGGGTTGCTGCATATGTTTTGCCCGGGTTTCCCAGCCCGACTACAAGGGAGACTTTCTTTTGGGGCATATTTAACCTTCAGCCTTAGATGCCTCTTCTTCGGCAGCAGCCTCTTCAGCCTCGATTTCTTCTTCGGCTTCTTCAGGCACAGCTTCTTCTACAGCCTTTGGACTGACTATTGTTAGTACTGTAAAATCAACATCTGCCGGGATTTCAATGTTATCTTTCAGAGGAATGCTTTTAACATGCACAGAATCACCAATATCAAGATCGCTAATATCGATCTCAAAGGATTTCGGAATTTCTAATGGCAGGCATAATACCTCCAGCTCACGCCTTATGATCTGCAATATGCCTCCCAGTTCAACACCCTTTGATTTCCCCTTGGTTACAACAGGCACCTTAACCTTTATCTTACGATTCATATCAATTTCGTAAAAATCCACATGAAGGATATTTTGTTTAACCGGATGCGTTTGCAATTCCTTGATAATGACTGGTTTGGTGTATGTTTCGTGGTTTTGAACCACAAGATTTAATAGGGCCTGACCGGTCTTGCTTTTTTTGATAGCCTGTTCAAGTTCGTTAAGATAAACGGAAAGCAAGACGTTTTTTTTACCGCGGCCATAAAGTACTGCAGGTATCTGTTTTTTTCGCCGAAGAGCGCGGGCTTGACTATTTCCAACAGATGTTCTGATATTTGTTTTAAGTTCAATTAATTCCAAAACTCCTCCTTAAAAAATCTTTTTTAACTATTCAGCCACAGACCCACACAGACGAACACTGATTTCATTATCTTGTCTGTGCTTGTCTGTGTGGGTCTGTGGCTAAGAATTAATTTATTATACAAAAAGAGAGTTAACCGAATCACCTTTATAGCTTCGGATTATCGCTTCTCCAACTAATTGCGCAATAGAAAGCACCTTTATTTTATTACATGCTTTAGCATTGTTGTTTAATGGGATTGTATCGGTCACAACAAGGCTTTTTAAAGCAGATTTCATGATCCGGTCGATTGCCGGACCGGACAGCACGGGATGTGAGCAGCAGGCATGGATTTCTTTTGCTCCGTTTTTTGTAATAGTATCTGCTGCCTCGGTTAAGGTTCCCGAGGTGTCAACCATATCGTCAAGAATAATTGCCGTTTTTTCAGCGACATCTCCTATTAACGCCATAGCTTTGGCTTTATTGGGAGCCTCTCTGCGCTTGTCAATGACTGCAAGATCGGCATTAAGGCGTTTTGCAAATGCCCTTGCCCTTTCGGCTCCCCCTGCGTCCGGAGAAACAATGACAAGATTGTTTTTAAAATTAGCTTTAATATAATCAATAATAACCGGGGCGGCAAAAAGGTTATCCACAGGAATGTTAAAAAACCCCTGGATCTGAACTGCATGTAAATCCATTGTAATTATCCTGTTTGCGCCGGCAACCGTCAAAAGATCGGCAACAAGTTTGGCGCCGATTGGAACACGTGGCGCTACCTTTTTATCCTGGCGCGCATAGCCATAATATGGCATTACTGCTGTTATCCTGCTCGCCGAAGAACGCTTAAAGGCATCTATCATAAGAAGCAGCTCAACAAGGTTATCGTTTACAGGGGAACATGTTGACTGAATCAGAAAAACATCCTTTGCTCTTACATTTTCATCAACTTCGATCTGTATTTCTCCATCGCTGAACCTGCCCACCTTGGCTCCGCCAAGAGGGACATTAAGATAATCGCATATTTTCTTTGCAAGAGCTGGATTTGAATTTCCTGTAAATATTATAAAATCTTCCATTTTATCTTCCGTCTCAAAAGGTCTCAAGTTTTGGCTGGGGCGGGAGGATTCGAACCTCCGAGTGCCGATACCAAAAACCGGTGCCTTAACCACTTGGCCACGCCCCACCATTGTTTGCGGCGGCGCACTTTACGCGCATTCGTCATGCGCTGCAAGACGGCTCATTGGGTTCTATGAGTTAAGCATGGGGGCCTGCGCCACCCACCAATCAGGGTGTGCGTTTTTGATGCCGGACCGGGCCGAATGGGCCAGCTTGGGTTCGCCGAAAAGCCCGAAACAGGTTGCGCCGCTGCCCGACATGCGGGCCAGCAGACAACCCCGTTGGCCGGCCAGTGTGTCGAGGGTTTCGATCACCGCCGGGGCCAGCCCACAGGCGGCGTCGGCAAGATCGTTGTTGCGGTGTGCCAGAAG
>JABMRH010000142.1 GCA_013202725.1 Desulfobacteraceae bacterium | reverse complement strand
GTTAAAGATTTCTCCCTACGGTCGAAATGACAAGTGTCGTTGTAGGGTTAAGATGGTCAGCACTTTTTGCGAAGATTATAATATAATTCTTAATGTTCTGTAATTTCTTTGTGTTTAAACCTGTCTGCGTTCATCTGTGTGAATCTGCGGCTAAATAGTTACGAATTTTTTATCATCATTGTAGAAGGGTCTAAGAGCAACGCGGGATGTTCAACAGTTTTGCCGCTTCCTTTTAAGGTTCGCACATGTATTTCCTTGCCTTCAGGTTTAAGCTGGATAGCAACATCAAACAGATCAGCCACTTTAGAAAAAGGGACCGGCATATTGTCCGTGTTCTGCTGTTCATGACGGTGTATGCGTATGGCAAACCAGATATGCATGGAGTGTTTTTTTGCAAGGGCCTTTAAATCCGGAAGAGACTCTCGTGTTGATTCATCAAAGGGAAGCCCGTCAATAACTACCATATCCGGAGAAAATATATTCTGCGCGGTTAAATCTGTGAGTCTTTCTTCAAGTTTAGGAACACTGAAGCCCCCAACCTTGAAGGTCATGATAAATCTGTGCGGCAATATGCTTTCCCATAGCCTGTCTGTTTTACATTGCTTTACAAGATTGTTGAAAACCTCTTTATACCATAAACTAACCTTGTTTACAGGATTATCGAGGCTGATATGGAGAACATTTTTACCTCGAAGAAGGGCGCTTGTTGCAATCTGCACCAAAAAAGCTGTTTTACCGACACCGGCACGTGCAAGCACGGCTCCAAACCCTCCTTCAGGGATGATATTTTCGGTTTCATAACCTATAAGGCTTGACGGATTGTAGAGGCTAACATCCTTTTTTGTCATGTTAAAATTCCCCTTTTTGTAATAAATTAATATTATACAACAAACTGTCTGCAGTCGTAAACATTTACCACAGAGATTTATGACGCGGCTTTTTTTTCTTTTGCTGCCTGTTCGATCAGTTCTTCGGCAATAGATTGGGGCACCTGCTTGTAAATGGCAAATTCCATGGTAAATTGAGCCTTGCCCTGTGTAGACGACCTTAAAACAGTTGAAAAACCGAACATTTCAGCTAATGGCACCCGGGCTTCAATAGCGCAAAGGGTTCCTTCGTCCTGGCAGCTTATAATCATCCCCCTTCGTTGATTCAAAAGACCCATGACTGAACCCTGAAACTCAGTAGGTGTTTCAACAACCACTTTCATTATCGGCTCATGAATAACCGCTTGGGCTCTTGCATATCCTTCAAGAAAGGCTCCACGAGCAGCTGCCTGGAACGCCATTTCAGAAGAATCAACAGAGTGCGACGCCCCATCATTAATAACTATCTTTACACCGGTAACAGGAAAGCCCATTTTGGGCCCCTTTTCAAGGCGCTGCCTGAAACCTTTTTCACACGAGGCAATAAACTGGGATGGAATTTTGCCTCCAACGATTTTGTTTTCAAATACAAAATCTTCGTGGGCAACAGGTTCCATGTAACCCGCAACCCGGCCATACTGCCCTGCGCCGCCTGTTTGTTTTTTGTGTATATAGTTGAATTCGGCCATCCTGGTAATAGTTTCCCTGTAAGCCACGCGAGGCCTGCCTGTTGTTACCTCGGCGTTGTATTCCCTGCGCATTCTTTCAACATATACTTCAAGGTGAAGCTCACCCATACCTTCAATAATAGTATCATTGGTTTCATCATCCATATAAGTCCTGAAGGTCGGGTCTTCTTTGGTGAACCGGCCCAAAGCCTTTGACATATTGATTCTGGCATTATTGTTCTTTGGGGCAATGGCAAGGGAAATCACAGGATTGGGCACAAACATTGATGTCATGCTGAGGTTCAGCCCTGGAGCGACAAATGTATCTCCGGAAATACAGTCTATTCCAAACAGGGCTCCGATATATCCGGCAGGTATGGCCTCAATATCCTCCATCTGGTCTGCGTGCATGCGAACAAGCCTGCCGATCTTAATTTTTTTGCCGCTGCGTATGTTAACGACGGAAGAACCCTTGGCAAGGATTCCCTGATATACACGTATGTATGTCAGCTGGCCATACTGGCCATCTTCCAGCTTGAAGGCTAAGGCAACAACCGGTTTTTTCGGATCACTATCCATGATTACCGGCGTTTGATTTCTCTCCATGTCAAGCGCCTCGTTTTCAACATCACGCGGACATGGTAACAGAATCACTACAGCGTCAAGGAGGGGTTGAACCCCCTTGTTTTTATAAGCCGATCCCATGAAAACCGGTGTTATTTCACGGCTCAGAGTGCCCTTACGCACTGCATCGACAATCAGGTCTTCGGTGATTTCTTTCTCTTCCAGAATAGCTTCTGTAAGTTCATCTGAATACATAGAAGCGGCATCAATAAGCTCTTCACGTTTTTCCATAGCTTCGGCAAGAAGATTTCCCGGAATATCTTCTATACGAACATCTTCTCCGTTATCGCCATCAAAATAGATTGCCTTCATGGAAACAAGGTCAACAATTCCTGTAAAATCTGCTTCAATCCCGATTGGGATCTGCATCGCTATTGCATTATGACCGAGTTTTTCCTTTAGTTGATCAATTACGCGAATAGGATTTGCGCCGCTTCTATCGCATTTATTGATAAAAGCAATACATGGGATTTTGTATCTTTTCATCTGCATGTCAACGGTAATTGACTGGGACTGAACGCCCCCAACAGAACACAGTACCAGTACGGCACCGTCAAGAACTCTGAGAGATCGTTCAACCTCAATTGTGAAGTCAACGTGACCGGGAGTATCGATAATATTAATCTCATGGTCCTGCCATGAACAGTATGTGGCGGCTGAAGCTATAGTAATTCCGCGCTCCTTTTCAAGCTCCATGGAATCCATGGTTGCCCCTATGCCGTCTTTTCCTTTGACGTCGTGGATGGCATATATACGCTTTGTGTAAAAAAGAATCCTTTCAGTAAGGGTGGTTTTTCCCGAATCAATGTGCGCGCTGATACCTATATTTCTGACTTTTTGAATATCGTGTTCCATTTATGCTTTTTTCCTCTTTAGCTATAAAAAATAAAAAACCCCGCATTTGGAAACTTTATACCAGATGGGGGATTTTTTTGCTGTCTATTTTGGTATAACTTTTTTATTAATAAACATGGAAACCATTTTGTCAAGAAAATAAATATATTTGATTCGCAATGATGCAAAGGTTTCTCATAGCTCCTGGTTAGATCTTCAGCGCCGCTTCGGTGGCGCTCCTTAATGCTGAACCGATATCTCCGGGTGATGCAGCATCACCTACCGCAATCACCTGTTTTATCTTATCTCCCAGGGCCTGGAACAAACTGTCTTCAGACTCGGGACGTATAGCAACGATTACCCTATCTGCCTCTATGCTTAATTGTTTACCGCTCTTCTTCTTGAGGTGCACGATGTTTTTTTCAATACAGGTGGCCTGAGTTTTAGTAAGAATGGCGACCCTTTTTTCAGAAAGCCTTGATAACAGTCGCTCCCTGGGGATTTTTTTCATACGGTCAAGTACTCTTGGTAATATTTCTACTATTGTTACCTCCCTTTCAGGGTCGGCAAGCCAGTCCGCTGTCTCACAACCGATGTCACCTCCACCGATAATGACTATCTTTTGGCCGGCGACAGACCGGCTTTCATAGACCTGCCTGGCATCTGTTACAAGATCAGAGTCGATTCCGGGAACAGGAGGACGCC
>JABMRH010000141.1 GCA_013202725.1 Desulfobacteraceae bacterium | reverse complement strand
TTGCCTCTTCTTCGGATAACTGCAGAGGGCCGATCGCCTTTTTAGCCGCATATAGGAGGGGGGCCAACCCATCCAGCGTTATTATGTGGACCGGTATTTCGGTTGCGCCTATCTCCTTGTATGCATGCCAGCGATGAGCCCCGTCAGGAATGCGATATTTGACACTTCTGGTACTTTTAATAATTGGCGTAACATTTTAGAGCAAGGGCCAGACAAACGGGTTGGAGGAACCCCGAGCAAAAGAACATTTGTCATCTCTTTTAATCTGCCTTTAAGTTTGCCGTCTTTGGCTAAACCAAGTTTATATTCCCGGTCTTTAGACGAACGTAAAGCATTCCAAGCATTTTTCTGAAATGCAACGGCAATGCCATTCGGCGCTAAAAACTTTTTAGCACATTCAATTACTCTAAGGCTTTCTTCGGCCTCAAGCCTCCTCATCGCTGTGGCACCGATAAGCTTTTGAATCCCGGCTATTCCTGACCATGGACCACTTGGAGCACTTGGTATAGATATAAAAACACAGAGTCCGATCCGAAAAGTAGATTTATAATCAAGATTCAATAACTGATTTTTCCGGTGTTTGTTTAATGCTGAAACAGATAGTTTTTTATCATATGGAAGATCGAGAATTCCCGCCGGCTGTAGAATGTGTTTCCAGAAACGATGCTCTTTTTTATCTCCTTCAAACGAAAAAAACATCCCCTCTTTTACTGAATGGCTGGCGGGGTTTCCCAGGACAAGCAAAAGTGGGGGGCTATTATCAAGTTTCATGGGGATAAGTTGTTCAGAATGATAAATTAAATAGTCACCTTCGCGTTTAAATATGTCTCTGTTACAGAAATCAGATTCAAGAAAGGCTTCCCACTTTTTTTCAAATCTCTCTCTTTCTCGTTTTTTTGTGGCAGGAAACAATTGTTTAAGATCGATTCTGCATAGGAGCTTTACCTGATCTATTTGTCGATATGAAAGTATGACACCTGACATATTGGCATCCTTTATACATCTATTTGTCGGGTTATTTATTTATGGATGTCTCGAAAGTTCCCCCAGCCTTGGAATACAGTCAGAAGTTGAACGGTATTTTAAAACTCTCGGGGAACCGCATAGTTCGGGTAGCTTGAACACACCTCCTTACCGCGATACCTTGCCTCTGAAATGTCTATGGGAGCTTCGCCCCTATTCAGGCGTCTCTTGGTTTAAGGATGGGCAACGGTTCCCATGTAACAAAAGGGGTAATCCGGCGCTTGAACCGGCCCAGATCATCGTAGTGCATGACGTCGAACACGCCTTCATCCTGGCTGAAATGCTGGTTAGCCCTGTGCGGCGAGGCGTAAGACGGAATGATTCCGATGTTGTCTTGAGCCAGAAGCCGTTTGCGGACGCCCTCCGGATTGGCGATAGAAATGGGAAGCTTGGCCTCGTGGATCGCCAGTAACATGCGCATCGTCTCCACCATTCTGCCGATAGATTCGCCTAGTAGCTCAACCTTGAAACCCTCTTGCCGGTATGAGGACGGGCGCGAAACGGTAAGGTCTATGTGCGTTGTGTTGCCCCCTCGCTTAATCTCCCACGGGTGCCCACCTCCTCCTCTTTTGGGATGATTGCCGTCGATCCAATCGGCAAACTCCTCCTCGGAGGCTGGAACTATGTCCAGAAGCCCTTCGTGCCGGCCGTCGGCATATCGGCCATACATCTCTCGACCAGACAAAGATTCATCGACTGTCTCCTCTTTACGCTTCCCGGCTATATAGGCGATTCTGCAATACTGGAAATAATCATCCACTGTCATGGACGAGACTTCCGTGTTCTCCGCTTTGAGGAAAAAGCCATCTTCGACCAGACCCACCAGCTTCAAGGTCCTGTCCTTGCCCAGTTCCTTATCTATGCGGTAAACACCAGGGAGAGAGGCGCGTATGAGAGCATTGGGGGCAACACCGTATCTGTGACGTAACGGGTACTCGACCTGAATTCGTTTGTTGGCCTTTATCCAGTCTTTCCGGGCAACTTTCAGCCATTTTCGCGCGGATGCGATTAGTGGTTCCCATACCGTTGCCAGTTGACCATGGTTTTCAACAGAGTAAGAAGAGGCTCCCATGGTGTCCATTGCTCGCACGCCCTTTTTCGGTTCGACCTCCAGGCTGCCACCACCACTGCCGACATGAGTGATATAGAAAGTGTGCTTGTACTTGTTGACATGCAGGTGATTCCATTTTTCCCCCTTGTCCGGAAACAAGATATTCCAAACGCGGTCCAAAGCGGACAACTCGTAGGAGAAATCACTCAATTCCTTCACTAAAGCGAAAGTTGAAGCTGTCAGTTCCATTGCTCTTCAGTTCCAATATGTCTCGTAGTCGCCTATTTCTACCGAATGTATGGGATAACTAGTTTGAAAAAACATCGGCTTTTTCAAATCCGAGTTTATCACATTATTATGTATCCCAAGATCAATTTCAAAATGGTAATTTTTAAAAACCTATTATTTCCTTTTCTGCTTCATTATAAATTTCATCAATGCTTTTCTGAATGTTGATTGTGTGCTTGATAGATGTTGCTACCTTGCAATAATGTTTAATATCATCCAGGGACAAAACCTTGCCTTTTCTGTCTTTCAGCCATTTATCGCAAACCTGATAGCCGCCAATCTGGTATTGCCAGATGTTTTCCGGTATCCCTTCAAAATACTGATCCTTATTGATGCAAACGCTTTTACCCTCTTTGTCATATTTGATTTTGTCAACCCGCTTATCTCCTGTTCCCTGAAATTTTGCCACAGGGGAATCAAGCTCAGGTGATTGCATAAGGTGCAAATCTGCAAGACGCTTACCACAAACTGCTAATTTTTTGAAAAGGCTTTTGTCTTTTGTAAAAGGGACTCTCGGAAAATCGGTTTTAAGAAATTGGGCGTATTTTGTGCGGTAAATATTGGAATAGAAAACAGCGTATATGTAGTAGAAAATATCTTCAAGATCCGGCTTTGTTTTGTAGGTTTCAGATAAAGCGGAAAATATCTTTTTGCTGATGTTCGGTTTTCTTTCTTTTGACTCTTCCAGTTCGCTGAAAAGGTCTTTTTGGTCGGGATCGGGGTAGAGGTAAAGAGGAAACAAGTAAGAACGTTCTCTTGTTTCCAAAGAAACCGTGCAATCATTTATAATAAAGTTCGTGCATAAAACATGTTTGAAGCCGCTGTTCACTTGACGATTAGTAATTAGTCCCAGGTTTTCACCCAACATCATATGCCGCATGACATTCCTGCGGGATCTTTCAACCAGCACGTCATTATAAAAAAGCCATTGAATATCAAAGGGTCTGTATAAAATCTGAGCAAATGAATTTTCCCAATCTTTGCCATTTCTTATCTTTTCCCTTGCCGTTCTTAGATTCCAGTTGGATTTGTCCTTAAGTTTATATGGTTCGCCGATCAAGTCGTCCGGCATTTTTTCATCACAAAACATCCTGATGCGCCGCTTGAGGGCTTGTTTGTCTGTATCAATAACAAATTTATCCCTTGCAGTAACTATCCCCACGCTGTTTATTGGAAAAATATCTGTTATTTTCGGCGATCTTTCATAAAGCTCCAGCGACTTTTCATCCCTTGGAACAAAAAAATAAAATTCTGATTTAGGGGTTATTTTCTGCCATTTTGTTGTTGTAATATCATTATTGATAAGCCGGTCGTATTTTTCCTTTCTCATTCCCCATAGTTC
>JABMRH010000140.1 GCA_013202725.1 Desulfobacteraceae bacterium | reverse complement strand
ATGTGAAACTATGAATTTTTTCTTATCAACCTCGTTAATATCAACCACGTTATTATCAACCACTTTATTATCAGCCACGTTATTATCAGCCACGTTATTATCAGCCACGTTATTATCAGCCATTAGTTGCCTCCGCTGTATTTGCCCTGCCAAGCTCATATTTTGCCGCCCTGATATACTGGAATATCGGCATTCCAGATACACAAACATAACTGCAAAGGCCGCATTCAATACATGAATACAGATCGTACTGATCCGCGGCTTCTTGATACTGTCCCGCTTCAAGAAACCGGACAAGCATATCAATCTGAATATTTGCCGGGCATACCCTTAGGCAGTCCCCGCAGTTTATGCAAGGGTAATCTGAAATAACAGGTATATCGTCTCTATCCTGCACAATAATAGCATCGGTGTCGGGCTGAACCGGATAATCCTCTGAATAGACACAGGAGCCTGTCATGGGGCCGCCGAATATTATCCTGTCATTTTCGTTTAAAGTAATACTAAAAGCATTGAATATATCGCTTGCCGGTGTTCCGATTCTAGCCGATACAAGTGTTTTAGAGCCATCTTTATTAACAAGAGTAAAGATTTTTGTTACAGGTATTTGGCCGCTGTTAAAAGCATTTCCGATGGATGCTACTGCTTCAGCGCTGATAAAACATACCCCGATATCTTCAGGGTTTTTCCCGGCCGGCACCACCTTGCCCAGGATATTTTTCACAATAAGATGTGGGAGCGCTGATGGATATGTATCGTTAACCTGATTTACTTTTTCACCTGTCGCGGAGACTTCATGCATCTGGCTCTGTGAAGCGACCATTATAATATCATTAATCCCGGTTGCTGCTTTTAGGATACTTATTCCATTTTTTATTGCATCGATATCGGATTTAACAATATACTGGTTAGTTGTTATTAATAGATCGCTGTCAGCACAACAAACAACGATTGTATTTATAGGTTTGTCCTTGTCGGCAAACAGCTTAACAGGGGGGTTGCCCGGAGCAAACACAAGAAAATTTTTGATGGTTTCAAGAGAGGCATCCTTTGATCCGCCTGCGGCGGATTTGAACTCGTCATCTATTTCTTCATCATCAGCCACCTCAATTGCGATGGCAGTATAAGATCGGCCAAAGTCGCCTGTATAAGAGGATATTGATGATACTTGTCCTGTAACACTTGAAACAACATATTCATCACTTTCCTTGTAGAGTAAAAGCTTTTGGCCGGTCTTAACAGCCGCCTTTTTCTTAAATAACAGCTTCTTTTTGTCAAATGGACAGTTTGATAAAAGGGTAATCTCTTTTGGGGTTGGGATTTGCTGAAGGGAAGGTGTATCTTCGATAGATCCGTATTCAAGTCGTGGCTTTAACAAACCGATAAAAGATCTTTTTATCATAGTTCAACCTTTCTTGGCTCTCAACTCGCTCGCCTCGCCTGAGCAAAATTCAATGGCGGTCAGGCCTATATGACTTGCAATACGCAGGCGAAGCGGACGGGTTTTTTTTATTCAATTTGACAAAGTCTGTAGCTAAAGGGCACAAAAAAAGCAGGTAGCAAAAAAAGCTATCTGCTTTACATTACATGGCATAATTCACATTTTTCAGGGCCTGCTTCTTCCTTATGACAGCCGATACATTGTGTATGAAATGCATCGGCCCTGTTTAGAACATCTTCATCCTGGCTTTCAGGTTCATGACATTCTCCGCAGGTTTGAGGATCTGTCTCACCTTCTTCAAGATTATGATGACAGTCGCTGCATGATGAGTCCACGGTATGTGTCTTGTGATCAAATAGAATCTTTCCCGCGACACATTTAAACATTAACCTGACCGGTTGATCCGGAGCCTTAGCAGAAAAAGCAGCATAACTTAGAACACCCACAACCAACAAAATAATAGCCAGGCCGTAAGCTATCTGAAGTTCTTTGTTAGAAATCATATTTTATTCTATCCTTTCAAGGTGTAATTATAAAGTGGGTGTAAAATCAAATCTGAGCTCCTGTACCATAATGTAAAAAAGCTTTCAAGACTTTTTTTAAAAAATAATAAAAGTTGTTTGGAGCCTGAAAATATCCGGCAAAGTAGTATTTTAAAGGATGATCCGATAGCTCTATGTTATAACTTGCTGTTATTTTGGGTAAATTTAACAGTAATAATGTTTGCACCATTGCTGTAATTTGGTCAAATTATCTTTTTCACTTGACAATATCGGCAGTTTATTATATTTGCGGCCAATTATGTCTTTTCTTTCTTTAAAATTTCACTTCTTGAGATATTTTTATATTTTTACGAAATCGGCGAAATTAGGAGGCGGCGAATTTTATGGGACCTATATTGAATGCGGTAGTAGCAATGGGCGGCATCGGCCTGGCGCTGAGTGTTGTGCTGGGAATTGCGTCAAAAGTTTTTTATGTCTATGTTGATCCAAAAGTTGTTGCTGTAGATGAATGCCTTCCCGGCGCAAACTGTGGAGGATGCGGCTATGCCGGCTGCAGCGATTGCGCTGTTGCTATGGTGGCAGGCGAGGCTCCGTCTAATGCCTGTAAGGTCGGGGGTGATGATGTGGCAGAGGCGATTGCCGCTGTTCTCGGAGTATCCGCTGAAACCACCGAAAGGGATATAGTCAGTATATTTTGCAGGGGCACCCATACCGCTGCAAAACGAAAATACATTTACAAAGGCGTATTAGACTGCCGGGCGGCTGTTCTGCTTGCCGGAGGAGATAAAAGTTGCATGTATGGCTGCCTTGGTCTTGGCACCTGTGTTGAAAATTGTCCGTTCGGCGCCTTAAAAATGGGAGAGGATGGACTGCCTGTAGTAAACGAAAACTTATGCACAGGTTGCGGCACATGTGTAGCTATCTGTCCTCGCCATATCCCCACGTTGATAAAAGAATCGCAAAAAGTCGCAACTCTTTGCAGTTCCCATGACGGCGGAAAAATTGTTAAGGCAATATGCGACATTGGCTGTCAGGGCTGTGGAAAATGTAAAAAAGCATGCCCGGAAAAGGCTATAATAGTCGATAAATTCCTGGCAATAGTTGACGGTGAGAAGTGCACGGGGTGCGGCGATTGCTTTGAAGATTGTCCAACCGGAATTATTCAGACCTTACTTGCCGCCTAACATTACTAAGGGGTTGGCTGACCCCTTCAAATAGGAGAAAAAAAGGATATGAAGATTCTAATTGCTTTAGATGAATCCGATTATGCGAAAAAAGTTGTTACTTATGTTGCTTCTACTGTTAAGCCCGCGGCGAATATAACCTTGTTTAGCGTATTGCCGACAATATCTTCAAGGCTGGAAAAAGAGATCGGGCAGCCGTTATTTTCAGAAAAGGTTGTTGAACTGAAATGGATGGTCAGTGAGGGAAAAAAGAAGACGGAATCAACGATGGAGGAATGCCGGACCATTTTAAGGAATGCGGGATTTTCTGATGACACCGTTGAAGTAAAGATACAAAACAAGCTTGTTGGGATTGCCCGGGATATCCTAACAGAGGCAGAAAAAGGAAAATACGACACAGTTGTGGTGGGACGTAGAGGGTTGTCCGCCACTGCTGCCTTTGTATTGGGAAGCGTATCTAATAAGATTGTACAGAATATCAAAGATTGCACTGTCTGGGTTGTTGAATAAAAATTTAATTATACCTGAAGATCGTTTGAAATCGATTTAGTACAAATAAAAAAGGCGGATAGTTTATATCCGCCTTTT
>JABMRH010000139.1 GCA_013202725.1 Desulfobacteraceae bacterium | reverse complement strand
GATGCGGCATCGTTTGTATGGAGAGTTGAAAATACGAGATGACCGGTTATTGAGGCTCTAATAGCTAATTCTGCCGTTTCCTGATCCCTTATCTCACCTACGAGAATTATATCGGGATCTTGCCTCATGGCAGCTCTAAGGGCATTTCCAAAGGTAAGCCCGGCCTTTGGATTAACTGCTGTTTGCCGAATGGTTGGTATAACATACTCAATGGGGTCTTCAACCGTCATAACATTTACTTGTGGACTATTAACAGCCATTAGAGCTGTGTACAAAGTGGTTGTTTTTCCGGAACCGGTTGGGCCTGTGGCAAGAATAAGGCCGTATGGTCTTTTTATGTTTTTTATAAATCGGTCCAGATCTGTTTTTTCAATACCTAATTTTAGAAGATCTCCAACGAGCCCAGTGGATATTAAGAGCCTCATTACAACGGTTTCGCCAAGTTGTGTCGGGAAAGTTGAAACTCTAAGATTAAGTTCACCAGAGCTTCCCTGGAATTTTATGCGGCCATCATGCGGAATGTTGGGATTAGATATATCCATATCTCCCATTAATTTAAAACGGGTTACCAGGCTTTGATGAAAACTTTTTGGAAATAGATATTTCTGGTGCAAAACACCATCAACGCGGTAATAAATTCTTACCAGAGTTGTATCTGGAACAATATGAATATCGCTTGCCCCCAGAATTCGCCCCTTTTCAAGCAATAAGTCAGAAAGTTTTACAATTTGATTTTCATCAAAGGTTTCATCAACAAAACCCTCGCGAGTTACATTTTCAATTTCAGTATCAATTGTTGCCGCAGTTTTGTAATAGAGCTCAATTGATTTTTTTATCCACTCTGTATGAGCCAAATAATTCTCAACACGGCATCCTGTCATTCTTTCTAATTTGTCTTTTGTAACAACGTCGTAAGGGTTTGCAGTAGCCACTTTAATTATATTGTTTTCTCTTGCAAAAGGGAAAACCCCGTGTGAGATGACAAAGGCTTGAGGTATTTTAGCAATAAGGCCTTGATCAATATCAACCGCCTTTGTATCCATTATCTTTGCTCCACTCTGAACAGCGATAGCCATCTGTAATTGCTCTTCGGTTACCCAGTCTAACCTTAGAAGCACATTTCCCAGCATTAAGCCGGTTTTTTTTGTTTCCATTAGCGCCATTGAAAGCTGGTCACTGTCAATAAAACCCATTTCTATTAGTATATCTCCGATACGCTTTTTCATTATAATTCTCTTTTTCTCTGATTATCCGGCAATATAAGCCTTGATTACTCTTATACGAGACTCTAATTCTTTTTTTTCACTTGGTGATGTTGAAAGGTCATTTTTCAGAAAAGATTCATAATACCTGAGAGCTTTTTTATATTGTTGCTGTTTATCGTATATTACCGCTATATTAAAAAGTAAACGCGGATAATTTGGATGAAGTTCTTCCGCTCTTTTATACCATATTATTGCTTCATTAAGCTTATTAAGCTGGCTAAGAGCTACACCGCGGTGGAGATAGATTTCAAACATGGGGGCGTCTTTAAGGTTTTCTGCCAAATCTAGAGAAGCAATAGCCTTTTGTGGTATGCCTAAACCAATTTGTGTAATTGCAAGGTTTAGCAGAACTACAGGATTTTCAGGATCACGCTCCTTTAATTTTATAAGTTTGGGATATGCTTCTGAAAAAGAAGATGTTTTGATATATGCAGAGGCAAGATTGAAAAGAGCGTCATAATGCTCTGGATTTTTATTCAGTACTTCCAGATACATCTGAATAGCATTTTGTAAATCGTTTCTGCGATGGTAACTTAAGGCTTTGTTATAGAAAAGATCTTCGGCCTTTTTAGCCTGAGCAGGGGCTGATGCTTTTTGAATGCTCAGAGTTTTTTTTTCGCTTTTTATTTTTTTGGTTTCAGCTTTGGCTATTTTTAGAGCTTTTATTTCCTTTTTATTATTGCTCTTTGCTGGTTTATCTTTTTCTGCAATTTTGACTTCTTTTTGGCTTGGCTGCTGTTCGCTGCTATCTGCAATTGGTGATTTTGAAGATAATTCCTTTGAGACAGGTAGCTTAGAATCCTTATTAGCCTCAGCAATTGCTGAACTGTTTATTTTAAACTTCTTATTTATGACATAGGTGTTAATTTCTTGCGGCTTTTTAAGCAGGGATTCCGGTTGAAAAAAGAACTGCCATATTGCTATGATAGTTAAGCTGCTTGCTACAAGGATAGAAAAGATGGCAATAAATATTTTTTTATTCCCCTTAACGTGTCGTTTAGGGCTTTTACGAAATGGAGTTATTTTCTTTGTTTGTTGAAGTTCTTTGTTTCTTTTCCGTAAAGCCTTATTAAGCAAACTCATGCCTGTCTCCAAAACCACAAAATTAACGGTGAACAACGCTGGCCTCTATCCCAAGATTGTTTATTTTTTTAGCCACTCCTTCCGCTTCTTTTTTGCTATCAAACATTCCAGTCAAAAGTTTGTAAACAGCTTCCTCGGTTTTTATAATATAAAAATCGTATTCTTTGCCTTGTAAAGTAGATCGAATACTTTCAAAATCATCAGGAGAAGGTGACTGGTGTACTAATATCGTCCATGATGCAGAGACTATAATTGAGTCAAGAAGTCCATGATCTTTTATAAATTTTTCAGCAGATACTTTGTCCTCAAATCTTCCGGTAAAAAGCCTGTACCATGTACCTTTTTCTCCAAGAAATACTTTATGCCAGTGCGACTCAATTCCCATGTTTTTAAAAATAGCAACGGCGTTAATAGTATTATCGAGAGTTTTAAATGACCCAATGTGAAGAG
>JABMRH010000138.1 GCA_013202725.1 Desulfobacteraceae bacterium | reverse complement strand
CCATGTGCACCCTCATCTGCGGCGCCAGGAGCTTTTCTGGCTTTAAGAAAGTCTGTCAGAGAATAAATACCCAGAAAGCCCAGCATAAGTGAATAGACAGTCGTGATAAATGCATCGCTGAGTACCGGGTTGATTTCGTAAAGTACGCGGTTAATAATTCCGCCAGCTGTTGCACCTATGATAGCGCCTATCAGGAAGACTAAGGCCAAAGGCACTGATACGTTTCCTAACTTCCTGTGAATTACGCTTCCCATGATTGCTTTGGCAAAGATATGAAAGAGGTCGGTTCCAACTGCAAGGATACCTTTGATCCCTGCGCTCATCAGGGCTGGAGCGATGATAAAACCACCACCAGCGCCGATACAGCCGGTAATCAGGCCGGCGCCCATTCCAATAAGGATTGATACGATAAAAATACCGGTGCTGTAAAAAGCCGGGCTGTAAGCCTTTTTGCCTCCAAGCAGCTCGGGAAGGGCTCCGCCCACCTGATCAGCGAATGCAATAGTTCCCAATATAACGGGAATGGTAAGCAGGCCCAGAATAATAAGCCGTTTTCTGTCACCAAGTATTGTGTTGGAAACATTAAGCTCCCATTTTGCATGGGCTCTTGCGCCCATCATCATAAAACGGCCCAATTGTTTAAAGAAATTCATAATAATATTTCTCCTTTCCCTCTGGTTTTATAATATGTTCAATGTCAATCCATTTACTTCAAAGTTTTAAATACAACGGTTCAACTTCCTCCCTTCTTTATTTTGATAATAATCACTAAAAAATCGCTCAATTATAGGTATTATTCTATTACAATTTTGCGTCCTTGTATGATAATAATTTTTGCTGCCTTTTTTTTCAGGTCGCCTTCTAATCCAATGACTTTAAGCGCATCTTCAAGCTTTATCATGCCGAGAATTTTATCTTTGCTTGTCACGGCAATGCGGTCGAGGTCGTTTTTAAGCATGACTTCAATTGCATCTGTAATTTTGTCCTCTACAGAAACAGATTGTTCAGTAGAAAGATTTTCATCCATGAGGAGGGTAATTTCTTTAACCTTTAGTTTTTCCATTATATTCCTTTTTTAAAAGGGTCTCCTCTTTTTTCCCCTTCTTTGTGTCTGGCTTAACTGTTACAATTTATAGATAACAGCAATACGGATGCCAAAAAATCGGTTAGCGGGAATAAAATCTTAATTGATTGTAATAATTATTAATTGCTTATTAATTTTATTGATTGTGTTTGGATTTTAATTTTTTTGTAAACTATTAGATTACAGCAATTGTAAGACAAAGGTAAGGTTCGGTGGGTAAATTGTGAAATTTCAATAAGTTAGGATGGTGAAATAATTAGTTTACATATGGATAGACTAAAGACCAAAGGTTGAAGATCCCTGACAGCCTTCAGTCTTCAGCCTATCCACCTATTTTACTTAAATATTTCAGTGTTAATATTCTCTTCTTTTATGAGTCTGTGGAGATATTGTCTTTGCAGTTCAGCCTGTTCGGCAGCCCTGGAAATATTACCATTGTTTTGTTGAAGGATCCAGTTAATATATTTGTTATGAAAAGTCTTTATAATGATTTCCTTTGCCTCTTTAAATGGAAGTGTATAAATGCTGTGATCAAAAATAGGCGAAGTATGCGCTACAGGTTCTTGCGGCAGGATGTCTGAGATGTTAATTGTGTCCGATTGGCAGAGGATAGCTCCGCGTTCAATACAGTTTTCCAGTTCCCTGATATTTCCTGGCCAGCTTTTAGACATTAGCGCTGATATTGCCTCAGGGGCAATAGCGCTTATTTTTTTATCGTTTAACGAGTTGAATTTTTTGAGAAAATGGTGTGCTAAGGTTGGGATATCTTCTTTTCTATCCCTTAAAGGGGGCATGTGTAGATTGATAACATTGAGCCTGTAATAAAGATCTTCTCGAAATTGTTTTGCTTCTATCAGCTTTTTAAGATCCTGATTAGTAGCAACTACAAAACGGATATCTGCTTGTTTTGTTGTCAGACCTCCAACCGGCTTGTATTCCCCTTCCTGCAGAAGCCGAAGCAATTTGGCCTGCATGACCATGTTCAGATCTCCTATTTCGTCTAAGAAAAGAGTGCCCTGGTCTGCTTCTTGAACAATTCCTCTCTTATCTTTCCATGCGCCGGTAAAGGAGCCCTTGACGTGACCAAAAAGCTCACTTTCCATAATTTGTTCAGGCATGGCAGTACAGTTGATTGTTATAAAAGGCTTGTCTTTACGATCGCTGTGATAATGAATTGCTCTTGCTGCCAGTTCTTTACCTGTCCCGCTTTCTCCGCTTATAAGAATCGTAGCTGTTGATTTGGCCACCTGAGCAATCATTTTTATAATTGATAAGGTAGCAGGGCTTGAGCCGATAATCGGAGGAGATTCTTTTTTATACTGCAGGGACTTTTTCAGAGCTATATTTTCCTGTGTGAGCTTTTGCCATTTCACGGCCTTGTCAATTGTCATGAGTATCCGTTCTTTACGGAATGGCTTGGATATATAGTCAAAAGCGCCTTTTCTGGTTGCTTCTATTGCAGTTTCAATAGTGGCATATGCTGTCATGATTACCACAATTGCAGAGGGTTGAATGTTTTTTACCATATCAAGTATAGCTATCCCATCCATCTTTGGCATCTTTAAATCAGTTATTATGATATTAAATTGATGTTTTCTCAGCAGTTCTACGACCTTCAAAGGATTGCATTCTGTTTCAACAATATGGTTGGTTTTTTCTTTAAATATTCTTTTTAAAAGGACAAGCATATCCTTTTCATCGTCAACTATTAAAATCCTTTCATCCATAATTAGTCCTGTTTAATCCTGAGTGTAATTTTAAAAGTGGTTCCTTTGGGATTGCTGCCGGAATTGGTTGTATTGCTTTCACAGGTAATAGCCCCCTCGTATTTAGTTACAATTCCATGACTTACAGAGAGACCCAAACCCGTGCCTTCCCCTTCACTCTTTGTTGTAAAAAATGGATCAAAAATTTTATCCATGTATTCAGGCGGGATACCATGTCCATTATCGCGGACAATTACAACTACCTTTTCTTTATTAGCATCAATGGCCGAACTTATCCACAATATACCTCCATTTTTCATTGAGGCTGCGGCATTATTGATCAGGTTCAGTATTACCTGCTGCATCTGTCGTAAATCACCTTTAACTTCAGGAAGATCCGGGGACAGACTTAATCGAAGCTCAATGTCGTTCATGTCCAATGAGTGCTTAACCACATCCATGATATTTCTGATAGATTCATTGATATCACAGTATTCGTAAAGGCCCTCTCCGTGACGGGCAAATCTCAGCAGGTTTTCCACTACTGCCTTGCAATGAAGGCCGTGGTGTTCAATTGTTTTCAGGTCTTGATAAAGCCGGCTGTTTTTTTCACATTTTTCCAGGAGAAGATCGGTAAATCCCAGGATAATCCCCAGCGGGTTATTAATCTCGTGTGCAACCCCTGCAGCCAAGGTACCCATTGAGGCTAGTTTTTCAGTATTAACCAGATGGTTTTCTAATTTCTTACTTTCAGTTATATCTTTTGCAATGCAAAGAACAGATCGCACATTCCCTTTTTCATCTTTATGAGGCATAAAATTGGCGTTAAGCAAAACCTGATGTTCTCCTGTCGTTACCATAAAGTCATCACGGACGCTTTTACCGACCTGGAAAACATGCTTAATAATGCTAAGCTGTTTTTCGGCAACTTCTTTTGAAAAAAGGTTTGACAGAGGCTGACCAATAAATTGGGAAGGGGTTCCACCGAAAAAAGCAGCCGTAAAGGTGTTTAACGATCGGAAACGGCCTGAGTCATCAACTGTAAATATAAAATCTTCAGCGCTTTCCACCAGGCTTCTGTATCTTTCTTCATATCGCTTGAGTTCTTTGGACTGGGCTGAAATCTGATTTTGAAGGATGCGGAAACGCCATTGATCATAAAATAAAGCCCCGACCATTGCTGTGAGAAGAGCAAAAATACCTGTACCTTGAATCCAGAATAGGCTGTTGGCGCTGACATGGGTTTTTTGAATGCTCATCATAAGCATTAAGATAAAACACAAAAAGGCTATAAACCAGGAAATAATTAAGCCGGCTTTGTTGAGCTTGAGTTTGTTTTTTAAATTCATTTTAGAAAAATTTGATTTTTGGGTTGAGATAAAAGATGATCTGGTTTTCGCATGGCTGGAAGGACATAAAGAAAATTATTTAGAAGATAGACTGAAAATTCTCGGTCATCTTGTAATGCATACCAGGCAGCTTGATATGGTTCTGTCAAACAAAGCAAGGATGAATTGGTATGTTGAAGAAACTCTCAAGCAAATTGCTTCTTTTGTAAACATTTCACTCGAACCCTTTGCCCCTTGAACCGCAATAGCGAGCGCATTCCCCGTAGCTTGCTGCGGTGGTAGCGAGCGAATCTAAAAATTGATAACTTCATTCCGGTCGAAGATTCCCTGTAGCTTGGTACAGGGTTCTTCAAGCCTTATAATCCTACCAACT
>JABMRH010000014.1 GCA_013202725.1 Desulfobacteraceae bacterium | reverse complement strand
CAGGGAAAAAATACACCACGAAGAGCACGAAGGAAGAAGAAAACGACATCGCGCAGCGATCAAAACTTAGCGTCTTTGCGCCTTTGCGTGAGGCAATATTATTAAAATAGTGTTATTCTCCAAATTTATGCATCGACTTTGACGTTGCCGCAACCTACTAAGAAAATTGTGGACAAATAACAATAGATAGTGTTAAAAGTAAAATTTGTCTAACTAAATTATGATAATTGGAGGTGATTTATTGGGTAGTGTAGTTAAAAAACGGAAAAAGAAGATGCGAAGACACAAACACAGAAAGCTTTTGGCACGCACACGCCATCAGAGAAGAAAAGGCAAATAAGGATTAAAGGATTAAGGGATTAGCGAACAGCAGCCTAATACTTTAATCCTTAATCCTCTAATAATCCCCTATTTAAAATCCCCTTTAAGATATTTAAAAAATTCTGAATCTGTTGAAAGAACAAGAGAGCTGTTTTCATCAAGAGCCTCATTGTAAACTTCAAGGGTCTTGACAAATGAATAGAACTTCGGGTCTATTCCAAATGCTTCTGCAAATAATTTAGTTGCTTCTGCATCGGCTTTTCCTTTTATTACCTGGGCGGTTCTGTAAGCCTGCGATGTTATCTTTTTCAAATCCCGCTCTTTTTCGCCTAAAATTTTTCGTGATTCCCCCATTCCTTCAGAACGAAACTTTTCTGCTATCTGACTGCGTTCTGCAATCATTCTGCCATAAACAGCTCTTCTAACCTCTTCTACATAATTAATACGCTTGATCTTAACATCGACGAGTTCGATTCCGAACTTAGCCAGTTTGGGTTGAGCCTGTTCCAATATCCCTTGAGTTATCTTTTCCCGTCCCGTAGTAATTGAGTACATGTCACGCCGTTTTTTCTCTTCACCTTCTATATCTATTTCAAGCGCTTCCATCCTCCTGTTTGACTTGCGAACGGTTTCAATAAGCTTATAGGAGGTTATAAAGTTTCTTACCGCCGGATCTATGATATCATCAAGCCTTCCCAGAGCGCGTACAGTATTGTTTACGGTCTGGAAAAATTTGACGGGATCGACAATTTTCCACCTGGCAAATGCGTCAACCCATATATAGGTTTTTTCCAGGGTCGGTATCTGCCCCGGATCCCCATCCCAGGCTAAAATGTTTTTTGGAAAAGAGTTGACATTCTGGATAAAAGGGATCTTGAAGTAAAGACCCGGGTCTGTTTTTTGATCGCCGACGACCTTCCCGAATTGAGTAACTACCACCTGCCTGGTTTCATCGACAGTATAAGCTGAGGCAAATGCAACAAGAAAAAGCGCAATTGCAGCGACAATTAAAATCATGCCTTTAGATTTCATTTTTGCACACCAATTTCCCTTCCAAGATTAAGTAAAGGTAAAAGATTCTTTTGTTCGGAATCTATAATATATTTCTGGCCAAGCTTTGGAAGCAGCTCCTGTATCGTTTCAAGATACAGCCGCCTTTTAGTAACATCCTTTGCTTTTATGTATTCTTTATAAACGGCCGTAAATCTTGCGGAATCACCCTTAGCCCTGTTTATCCTGTCTAAAGCATACCCTTCTGCCGCCTTGATGGTTCTTTCCGCCTCACCTTTGGAGGCAGGTATGGCCTTGTTATAATCCTCCTTGGCTTTATAAATCATTTGTTCCTTTTCCTGGACCGCCTGGTTGACTTCGTTAAACGACGACTGTACAGGGCCGGGAACGTTGGTCTTTTTCATTTCTATTGTTACAATATTAATGCCGGCCTCTGCATTATCCATCTCTTTTTGCATGATGTGCCTGGCCTCAATTGCGATTTCCTCCCGTTTTGTAATAACCTCGTTGATACTCCTGTCGCCTACTACAAGACGCATTGATGCCTCTGACATATCTCTGAGCAGTTTGGGGACACCTCGCACTTTGAACAGATAATTATAAGGATCCTTTATCCTGTACTGGACAATCCATGGAACCAGCCCCACATTAAGATCTCCGGTAAGCATAAGAGATACGTTGATATCACTACCGCCCGTTGGGAAACGTTCTCTAATGTCTCCTCCTTCTGAACGGAAGCCGAACTCCTCTTTATAGACACGTTTTATCTTTACCTTTGTTATTTTTTCAATTCCTGCCGGCAGCTTGAAATTAAGCCCTGGCTGGCTGGTGCGGATATATTTTCCAAACCGCTGGATAACTCCGACCTCATCCACTCCGATAGTATAAAACATCGAAGAGCCGAAAAAAAGGGCGATTAGAATAGCAATAATAATCGGGCCGCCGGACAAGCCGCCGGGCAATTTGAACCCTTTAAATTTTCTTATAAGATCATCTAAATTAGGAGGCATTCCGCCTCCGCTCCCACCCTGTTGCCGCTGCTTAAGTTTGTCCCAATCCCAATTCATAGATTTAATATCCTATTCCTATTAAATTTTATTTAGATAATATTTATAGTAAATGTACCACTTAATTGCAATATTTATATTGCTTGATGTTGCAAGTCAAGCTAAAAGCAAAAATTATATGAGACCAGGGTTTTTTTTGACAATAAAGCTTATGAACTCGTAAAAAGTCAAATTCGTCGGATGTGTCATTTCGACCGCAGGGAGAAATCTTATCTTTTCAATAGGTTGCAGTAAGATTT
>JABMRH010000137.1 GCA_013202725.1 Desulfobacteraceae bacterium | reverse complement strand
CCTTCAAAATTGATAAACTCATAAAAAGTTGAATTCATCAGGTGTTAGGTGTTAGGTGTTAGGTGTTAGGTTAAAATAATTATCTGGTTTATCAAACTCTTAACACTTAACACCTAACCCTTAACACGTTTAGTAAAAATTCGATTTTTCACCACAGAGCGCAGATCCCTGACCCCTGACCCCCGATCCCTGCGTCTAAAATGCCGTTCCCATAGTAAATTCCCATCTTCCACCCCTGTTTTCTCCTTCTTTTGGATCAAGAATATATCCATTCTCAAGCCTGATGGGGCCTAAGGGTGAATACCACCTGAAGCCGTATCCCGCGCTTTGACGCAGGTCGCCCAAATTAATATTTTCGCTGTTGCTATATACATCTCCTGTATCATAAAAGATAACGCCGACAATGCCCGCTTTTTTGAGCAAAGGGATTATATATTCAGCATTAAACTGGACAAACTTATTGCCTCCGACCTTGTCGCCATTTTCATCTGTCGGGCTTACATCACGCCAGTCAAAGCCGCGCAGCGAATTCATGCCGCCAAGGTAAAACTTGTCATAATCAAAAAGTTTTTTTTCAGAATTTCTGTTGACATACCCTGTTCTGGCGTGCAGAAAACCCACGGTTTCCTTAAATAATGGGAAATACCATCCTGTTTCAGCAAGATATTTTGTAAAACCTATATCCCCGCCAATACCGGCATATTCCACGCTTATACCGTGCTGCGATCCCTTTGTTGGGTTAAAAATCCTGTCCCTTGAATCATATCTCAAGGCGGTTGATATACTGCTTTTTGTATTTTCTCCTTTCGACTCCTTGACAAGATCTGAAGCATATGCCTCGCTTATATTTTTTATATTGCTTACGTCAAAGGCATAGGATAAATATGCCCTGGTAAAATCAAAAACAGGATAGCTGAATCTAAAGCCGATCCCTCTGCTATCCTTATCGTAGGTATCATAATTCATTTGCCAGTCGTAAAGATCGATGCCTGCCGACAGAGGAATATCAAACAGCCACGGTTCGGTAAAACTCAAGGTATATCTTGTTGTCTTGCCTCCAAGCTGTGCCTTTAATTGAAGGATCTGCCCGCGTCCAAAAAGATTCTTCTGGGCAATTGCCGCCATGGCAAAGAAATTTTCGACATTACTGTAACCACCTCCAAAGCTGAGCATGCCGGTTGGCTTTTCAGTAACATCCACATTCAAAACCATCCTGTCCTCGGAGCTTCCCTTTGAAGTATTAATTTTTATGTCTTCAAAATAATCAAGCCGGTACAGATTGCGCACCCCTCGTTTTAATCTCTTGCCGCTGTAAAGCTCCTGTTCATATACCTTAAGCTGACGGCGAATAACCTTATCCCTGGTTTTTGTATTGCCGCTGATAATAATTTCTTCAAAATATACCTGTTTGCCCTTGTCAATTGTATAGGTAATATCGACCTGTAATTTTTCCAGGTTTTCCTCTATGCGTGGAAATATCTCAGCATATGCATAACCTTCGTCAGAATAGATATCGGTAAGGACAAGCACGTCGTTTCTCACGATTTCACGATTATAAAATTTTTCCCCGGCTATTTTAAGATTTTTTTTCAATTCCTCTTTAGATAATATTATGTCGCCCGCAATATCGACATTTCCGACCGTAAACTGCGGTCCTTCAAAAATTTTTATTGTAATATCAATCCAATTATCTTTGTATTCAATATGCGGTTCTCCGACCCTGGCCTGGATATAACCATTATTATGATAAAAAGCGGAAAACATGGCAATATCCTGGCTTAGGTCTTCCTTATTAAGCTCCCCTGATGATGTCAGCCATGAAAAAAAACCTTTTTCAGACAACTTCATCATTCCTTTCAGCTTTTTGCTGGAATATCTTTTATTCCCTTCAAATATTATCCTTTTTATCCTTACCTTTTCACCCTCTTTGACAACAAATTCAAGATCAGCCTGATTGTGTTCAAGCTCATGTATATTGTAGACTACCTTTACATTATGATAATTTTTATTTTTATATAACTCCTCTATCCGTTCAATATTACTGCGCACTTTGAATATATTCAGAATCGAGCCTGTCCTGATGTTTAAATTTTCCATTATCTCTTCATCGTCAAATACCTTATTGCCTTTTATCCGAATCACCCTGATGGTCGGTTTTTCCTTTACCCTGAAGGTAATTATCTTTCCTTTTGGCCCATCGTCCGCCTCGATTCTTACATCATCGAAATATCCCATTGAAAATATTGATTTAAGATCTTTGGCAAGATTTTTTGCAAGAAAGACATCTCCAGGCGAAATTTCGATGATTTTTTTAATCGCATCCGCCTCTATACGCTTGTTGCCGGCCACGAGTATTTCCGCTATCTTTTCCCTCTTAAAAAGCTTTATGCCAAGGTCACCGGCAAGCTCCTCCACAGATCCAAGGAGATTTTCTATCCCTTTTCCCTCGACATAGAAAACCTTCGGAGGACTTTGCCCAAAAGATTCAATCATCTTAGCATCCAGGCTGAATTTTTGCCCTATCCGTGTAAAACTTCCCCAAACAACATAGTCAGCGCCGTTTTTTACGCCGATATTCCTGATTGCATTTAGGCCTGCGGCGGTTTCTTTGCCCGGATAATCGGGCAAACCAGAAGTAGATTCCAGAACAATTACATCGGCTCCATCCTGTTTAAGCTGTTTTTTGATTACATACGGAATTTCGGCTTTAAGATATGAAAGATCCTCCTGCGAATATATTTCAAAAGGCAGTATGACAATGCTCACCGATCTTTGAGAATATGCGGCATTCGGCAAAAGAAAAATCGTTGCAATTATTAGCAGGCTTAAAAGTCTATACATATTAAAACACCTCGATTAAGTTTTTACCAGCTGCCCGTCGATGATTGTTACGCTGCGTGACATATATGATGCAAGCTCCATGTTGTGTGTAACCACAATTAGTGTCATGCCTATTTCTTTGTTTAATTCCAGAAGCAGATCGTGAACATGGCTTTTGTTCTTTTCATCAAGATTGCCGGTGGGTTCATCTGCTAAAAGAATGACCGGCTTTAAAACCAGAGCCCTTGCCAGGGCGACCCGTTGCTGTTCTCCGCCTGAAAGTTTATTTACCCTGTATGACAATCTGTCTTTAAGCCCAACCCTGACAAGAATTGTCTCTGCAGACTCTTTTGCTTCTTTCTTGCTTGCCCCTCTTATAAGGGCAGGCATCATCGTATTTTCTACAGCGCTGAATTCAGGAAGCAGATGATGAAACTGAAAAACAAAGCCAATAGATTCATTTCGAAACCTTGCAAGCTTTTCATCATCAAAAAGCAAGACATCTTTGTCTTGAAAAAGAAATGTTCCGCTGTCCGGCCGGTCGAGAGTGCCAAGTATATGGAGAAGTGTGGATTTGCCGATACCCGAGGCCCCGACAATGGATATTGTTTCTCCTGCATATAAATCAAGGTCAATGGATTTTAATATTTCAACCCTTAGACCATTGTGGCTGAAACTCTTGCTTAAACCTCTGACGCTTATTAAATGAGGCTGCCTGCCTGTTTGATTGTCAACCATAGCGGATTGCCTCAACAGGGTTAAGCTTTGATGCCTGGCGCGCCGGATAGAGTGTCGCCAAATAACAGATTATCATGGCGGCAGAGACGATAACAAAAACATCTAATGCCTCAAGTTTCACAGGCAGGGTAGTAAAATAATACACATCGCCCGGAAGCTTGATAAACTTGTAATGCTTAAGCAATATACATCCTGTTAGTCCCAGACACATCCCGAGAACTGTGCCTGTTAGACCGACAATCATCCCTTTAAACACAAAAATCCTTCTAATGCTCTTATCGGTTGCGCCCATGGCCTTTAAGATAGCGATATCTTTTGTTTTTCCCATAACCATCATAATAAGTGAGCTTGCAATATTAAAGGCAGCAACAAGAACGATAAGAGTCAAAATAATAAACATGGCCTTTTTTTCGAGTTTAAGCGCGGAAAAAAGGTTGCGATTCATCTGCATCCAGTCCCTGGCCCAATATGACCCGGTTTTAT
>JABMRH010000136.1 GCA_013202725.1 Desulfobacteraceae bacterium | reverse complement strand
TGTATCTACCACTCATTCTATTGTAGGCTCCATGATCGGTTTTGGAATAATGGCGGGCGGGTTCTCGGTCATCAAATGGAGTATGCTCGTTGCTATAGTTATGAGCTGGGTCATATCGCCGGTCTTCAGTCTTATCATCGCGTATGTAATATTCAAACTCATTGTAAAAATAATACTTTCCAAGAATGACCCGTTTGAATGGTCTCTTAAATTATCACCCTTTTTTATCGGTATTACTTTTTTTGTTGTTATTTCATCATTTCTTTTCAAAACACCTCTTGGTAAAAAACTTGCGATTGGAACTCCGTCGGCATTACTTATAGCGTTTATTCTGGCCGTCGTTCTCGGGTTTGCCGGGATGCTGGCTTTAAAACGATTTGTTAAAAACAAAAAAAACGGGGCGGAAGGAATCTTCAGGAGTATTCAGGTCGGAACATCCTGCTACGTTGCGCTGGCTCAAGGCGCAAATGATGTGGCTAACGCAATCGGCCCCCTTGCAGTAATCTATTTCATAGTTAAAACAGGCGGTATTGGCGTTATGGTGCCTGTGCCTGTTTTTCTACTCCTTTTCGGAGGCATAGGAATTGCCTTTGGAATCAGTATGGCCGGCGCCCGTGTCATGGAAACCGTTGGCAAGAAAATTACAACTCTTACTAATACACGTGGTTTCTCCGTTGAATTTGCCGCTGCGACAACCGTTCTTGTCGCCTCAAAAATGGGGCTCCCTGTTTCCACAACGCATGCGGCAGTTGGCGGCGTGTTAGGTGTGGGCCTTGCACGCGGGTTTGAAGCGGTAAACTTTAGAATAATCATAAAAATTATGCTTTACTGGGTTTTGACCGTACCCATTTCCGCCATAACCAGCATGATAATTTTTAAAATACTTCAATTAATTCTATAAAGGAGATAATTATGCGTATACCATTTTTATCGATGTTTATTACATCACCTTTTGACGGCCTCCTGGAACATGCGGAAAAGGTGAAAGAATGTGCGTGGGCTTTTCAACAGGCCATAGAGTGTTATTTGTCGAAGAAATGCATAAGTTTTGAAGAATTCAGGCAGGAAGTTATTAAACTGGAAAGAGAAGCGGATATCATCAAGCGCCGCATACGCGGGCACCTGCCAAAAGGAACCTTGATGCCCGTAGACAAATTCCAGTTGTTCAGATATTTAAAAGAACAGGATGGCGTTCTTGACACAGTGGAAGATGCTCTTGACTGGATTTCCTATAGACCTGAACCGGTAATTCCGGAAGTGCTTAAAAATGATTTCCTGCTTCTGATTGACTCAAGCATTGACCCCATCGAAGAAATGGGCAGGATGGTATTGGAAGCAAAAAAGTACTTTGAAACCTTTAATGAAACCCAGCGAACTTTAGTCAAGAAAATCATCCGTAACCTGCGCCGGAAGGAACATGAAGCAGACAGGGTGGAACACAGGATCAAGAGAATGGTCTTTGAGGTTGTTGATTTAGACCCGGTTTCAGTATTTCATCTAATCAGATTGATTGAAACAATCGGCTCCATAGCAGATCATGCTGAAAACTCCGGCGATATGATGAGAGCAATGATTGCAAGATAAAAAATCTCTTTTTATGATTGTTTTAAAAAGTCCTTTTCAATGGAAATGTTGCTTTTGTTTCTTATTTGCGTCAGCCATTCATCAAAAGTTTTGATTCTTTTTTGGCGCAGCAATCCTTCTTTTATATTTGCTTTTTCTTTGACAAACCCTTCTGGATCGGCCTCTTTTCTCTCTTTGAAGCTGATTACATAATAACCTTTTTCTCCTTTGATTATCTTTTCCGGCAATTTTATTTTATTCGAAAGTTTAAAAGCAGATTCAATAATTTCTCTCTCCAATCCAATGTCAGGAACAGACTCATTCCGCTTAAAAAAACCGGTGCCGCTTAATTTCAAACCATATTTTGCACACTGCGCGCTCATTAATTTGCCTTTTTTTAAACCAGACAGAAACTCATTTGCATCCCCGCTCGCCTTTTCATCCTGTTTTTCCTTTATCAAGGCTGCAATGACCTTTTCCTGCACATCTTTTAATTCGGGTATTCCCCCGGGGTTTTTTTCAATCACCTGAAGGATGTAATATCCATCTCCAAGGTCCTGTATATCGCTGATCTCCATGGCCGAAAGATTAAAGGCAGCAGAAGCAAACTTTTCGCGGTTTTTAATACCCTTATCCGGACCTTTTACTGTAAAAAAATCTGTTGTCTGCAACTTGAATTTTCGTTCATTGGAGGCCTTTACCAGGTCATCTCCTTCAAAAATAGTATCAAAAACCGATTCCGCATCTTCATAAGCAAGAGTTTTTGCCTCTTCATCGATAAGTTTTTTGCGTATTCCTTTTTTTGCTTCATCAATGGAAACAATTTTAAATTCTTCCTGGTGTGCTTCGTAATAATCCTGGATCTTTTTGTCGGAAATGTTGGCCTTTGCTCTGTAATTATCCGGGTCAAAACGTAAAAACCGAACTTTTATCATCGGTTCTGTTTTATATGACTCTTTATGATCAACAAAAAAAGTCTTGATTTCTTCGGCAGAAGGATCGATATTTTTATATCTGCCGGGTTCGAACAGAATATAATCTATATTTACCGATGCATTTGCCCATTTGAACCATTCCATGGCCTCTCCATCCGAGACCTTGAGATTGCCAAGTAAAAATGATCTCAACTTTTCTATCAGCATAAACCCTTTCTGGTTAACCTCAAACTGCTCAGGGGTCAAGCCGTAGCGATTTAAAATACTTCTATAAAGGCGCTTGTCAAATACTCCGGATGTTTGAAATGCTTTTATTCCCCTGATAGATGCGGCAAGCTCCTCATCTGAAACACGAAAATTGAGTTTTACGGCTTCCTGAAGCAAAAGTTTCTGATCTATAAGCCGGTTTAAAGCCTGATTTTTTATCTGAAACATCTGTATCATTTTATCATCTAATCTGTTGCCGAATTTTTGACGGAACTGCTCAATAAGGTTGTTGTACTCCTCCTTGTATTCTTCCATGGTGATAGACTCTCCGTTGACGAGAGCAACCCTGCCTCCCCTCTGAGCGCGAAAGCTTCCAACACCCCAGAACACAAAAACAATAACGATCGCTCCTAATATAACCTTAATCAGCCAGCTACTGGCATAATCCCGCATTAATCTAAGCATTATAATTCACCTTAAAAAATATGATTAATCCATCATGTTTTAAACAATTATACTATCCGGCGCTCCATTTTTATCCATCTTTGTTCCAACGGTCTCTGAACAAAATGCGCATAGATATTCATACTTATCCCCTTCAGGCAAAACAAGCAGAAGCCGCTTCCGGACAGGAACCGCCTGTTTGCAACGAGGGCAATAAAGCTGTGTTGCATCAAACTCCTTGAACATATCAGCAGTATTTTCCTGTTGAGTATATTCCCTATATGGTTTAGCAAAATTTTGGCGATCCATTCTCTATTCTTAACTCCAGTCTTTTAAGCTATGCTTCAATACCATAATGGAAATGATAAAATATGTTTGTAACTAAAATAGACATTGACACCTTAAATACTTTTTGTTACTGGTTGCACCCTGCCTGTATAGCATGGGGCTGTAGCTCAGATGGGAGAGCGCATGACTGGCAGTCATGAGG
>JABMRH010000135.1 GCA_013202725.1 Desulfobacteraceae bacterium | reverse complement strand
TATTGATGGAGCCTATGCTGCTTTGAATCAGATAAAAGCGCATAATATCAAGTTTTGTTTTTTAAAGGATAAAAGCCCTTCGTGAGGGGTGGGTGCTGGGGAGCGGTCGCATCCTGAGATATCAGGCAGCACGAAAACAAACGCTATGACCGGAGTTACAGCGGCTCTTCTAATTCGACAAGGAATAGAAATTGAAGAAATAAGGAATCCAGACCCTGTTATATGAATTGGGCCGAAAAAGCACTGGATTCCCGCCTTCGCGGGAATGACGAATGTGCCAGTTCCCATGTCATGCCCGCGTAGGCGGGCATCCAGAAAACTGATACATAAAATAAATATACCTGTGCTTATTGAGAACATACAGAAAATGGAGAAATAATCATGTCTAAAATGTGTGAAATATGCGGGAAAAAACCTTTAGTAGGCAATAATGTGAGTCATGCCCACAATGTCACAAAGCGGCGTTTCAACCCAAACCTTCAAAAAGTAAGGGCATTATATAACGGAAAGGTAAAAAAGATGGTCGTGTGCACAAGCTGTATAAAGTCAGGTCTGGTTGTCAAAGCCCCTTAACTTTTTCTGCTGGCATCCTGAACAAGCTTTACCTTTTTAATCTCTGATAGAAGTGTATTTAAGTGGTCGATGTCGTCAACATAAATTGTAAAAAAAGTTTCGACGTCGCCGTTTTCCATTGTTTCTGTTTTGGCGCTGAGAATATTCGAACCATGTTTACTGATGCTGGCTGCAATGTCGGCCAGCAAACCAATTCTGTCATTGGAACGAACAATTATTTTTACCGGATAAGTTTCTGAAATATCCTTATCCCACTCCACATCTATCTGCCGTTCGGGATTCATTTTTAAGGCATTTACACAGCCGGCACGGTGAACTGTTACGCCGTAACCCTGTGTAATATAGCCGGTTATATAATCCCCGGGAACAGGTTGGCAGCACTTTCCAAACTTTATCAGCATATCATCAATACCATGTACGATTACACCTGTCTTTGGCTTTTTCTTTTTAACGTGGCCTATGATCTTGTTTAAAATAGATTTTTCTTTGTCTAATTCAGATTTTGGAGCAACCTTCCGAATTATCTGCAAAGGTGTAATTTTACCGTAACCAATGGTTGCAATCAGGTCATCGATTGTCTTAAAGCCAAAATCCTCTACTGCCTTTTGCATTTCTTTTGATTTTGACAGTTCATTAAAATTAAGGCGGTATTTGTGAAAAGCCTTTTCACACATCTCCTGGCCGAGTGTGATGCTGCGCTTTCTTTCCTGAATTTTTATCCACTGTCTTATCCTGGAACGGGCCTTGACCGTCTTGACAAACTTCAGCCAATCCTTGCTTGGGTGCTGGTTTTTTGAAGTGATAATCTCTACGATATCTCCGTTTTTTAGCACATACTTAAGCGGTACTATATGTCCGTTAACTTTAGCCCCAATACACTGATTGCCTACCTCTGAATGAATCAAATAAGCGAAATCAACCGGAGTGGCGCCCTTGGCAATCGATTTAATCTCTCCTCTTGGTGTAAAAACATAGACTTCATCAGGAAAAAGATCTATGCGGACACTTTCCATGAATTCATCCGGATCTCTTATAGTTTTCTGGTCTTCAACCAGATTCTGAATCCATGCAAAGACATTGCTTATTTTTTCGTCGATTCGTTTGCCTTCCTTGTATCCCCAGTGAGCCGCTATCCCTGATTTGGCAACCTTATCCATCTCCCATGTCCTGATCTGTATTTCAATACGCTCACCATAAGGCCCGATTACCGTTGTATGGAGAGCCCGGTAAATATTTGGCTTAGGAACAGCGATATAATCCTTAAACTTCTTGGGGACCGGTTTCCACAATGAATGTATGAACCCGAGTGCTTCGTAGCACCGGGGTATTGTATCGAGGATTATTCTGAATGCCACAATATCGTAGATTTCTTCAAAGGGTAGATCCTGGTCGATCATTTTCTTATAAATGCTGTAAAAATGTTTATATCTGCCAAGGACTTTACATTCCAGACCATTTTCATCCATCTTTTTTTTGATATAATTTTTGACGGTTGCAATATATTGTTCCCGTTCCTCCTTATCTTTGCTGACAAGGGTTTTTATTTTAGAATATTCTTCAGGTTGAAGATACATAAAGGCCGTATCTTCCAGCTCCTTTTTCATCCAGTAAATCCCAAGACGCGCGGCAATCGGCGCGTAAATGTCATGAGTTTCCTGGGCAATTTTTATTTTTCTTTGCTCATTTGTATGAAAATGCAGCGTTCTCATATTGTGAAGGCGGTCAGCCAGCTTGATCAGCACAACCCTGATATCATCCGCCATGGCAAGAATCATCCTTCTGATACTTTCAGCCTGACGGGCCTGTGAACTGTCAAAGGCAAGTGAGCTCAGCTTGGTTACCCCTGATACAATATGCGAGATATCAGGGCCGAATATATCTTTTATTTCTTCCGGAGTTGCGTGGGTATCCTCGATTACATCATGTAAAAGAGCGGCTGCAATGCTGACGGAATCGAGTTTCATATCCGTCAGAATATAGGCCACTTCAAGTGGGTGAGAAAGGTACGGCTCGCCAGACAGCCGCATCTGTCCATCATGTACCTTGGCAGAGTAAATATATGCCCGGTCTATAATGTCCAGATCTGCATCAGGGTTGTTGTCGGAAACCTTGTCAAGTATGTCGGTAATTCGGATCAAGGGTTAATATGCCTTTGCAAATATTACACGGTTGCCTGCCGGCTGTCCGCAGTAAATACACTTGCCTTTTTCCTTTATGCTGAAAAGCGGAACACATCGTATTGAAACGCTAAGATCCTGCTTTATTTTTGATTCACACTCTTTTGATCCGCACCAACATGATGATGCAAATCCACCGTGAATTTCGGGTTTTTCTTTATTTTCAGGCGTAAAAAATTCAATAAATGTTTTTTTGTCTTCGATTGTCACACTATGCTCTTTCCTGAACAACAGGGCGCGTTCAAAAAGGGATTCCTGTATTGCGGCAAGTATATCTGTTATTTGTCCAATAAAATGATCCCTTTTAAATGACTTCTTATCCCTGTGCGGCATGTCACGCCTTCCCACAAATACGGAATTATTATCAATATCTCTGGGTCCTATTTCAACCCGGAGAGGAATACCTTTTTTAATCCAGTCCCATCCTCT
>JABMRH010000013.1 GCA_013202725.1 Desulfobacteraceae bacterium | reverse complement strand
TGTTATTATAAAATGACTATGAAAACTGATTCGTATAAGTACTTATCTGACAGAAAAATCTTAGATATTTTGCGGGCGTTTTGCAAAGGTCTCATATTATCTAAGGAGTGCTTGGGAAGAAATTGGCGCTAAATCCGAAATAGTGAACAATCCAAAAACAGCAAACTTCCTTACGGTCGAAGATTCGTTGTCTGCCTGAGGTGGACTGCAGTGAGCTTCAATTATATGCCCCGGCTAAAAATAAATTTTCCCGATGAATTTAATATTTTCAGGCGTAAAAAGAACAAATGGCCGGAAATTATTTATCCTCTGGAGCAGAAAACCTCGATCAAACATATAATTGAATCTCTGGGCGTGCCTCACACGGAAATAGGCAAAATTATTGCGGAGGATAACGAAGTTAATTTCAATTATATTCCGGTAAATTCGCAAAAGGTGACCCTCCTTCCCATTATTCCTCCCTTTGATGTCACCAAACCATCCCTTCTCAGGCCGGAACCTTTGCAACAAATCAGTTTTGTTGTGGATGTTAATGTGGGAAAACTTGCTCTTCTTTTAAGGATGTTGGGTTTAGATGCCGAATATTCCCCGAAATTTTTAGACAAGGATATTTTATCTTTTTGCGAAAAAAGAATTGTGCTGAGCAAGGATATAGGATTGCTTGAATGTAAACAGATTATATTTGGCAGACATGTCCGGTCAGTATATCCGGATGATCAACTGGTTGAAATTATAAAATTTTTTGGGATAAATGGACCTTTTAAATTTTTTACCAGATGTCTGCGGTGTAATAAAAAGCTTGTTCCGGTAAACAAAAAGGATATCCTGCACAGGCTCGAACCAAAAACAAAAAAATACTTTGACCGGTTTAAAATTTGCCCGCAATGCCGGCGGATTTACTGGCAGGGCTCTCATCATGAAAAGATGAAAATTAGATTGCGGAAAGCCGGGATAGATATTTAGAAGCGGTAAAATATTTTTGTTTTATATTATGCTTGATTATATAAAAATATTTATGTAAATTAATATTAATATGCGGGGGTGCCTGAAGCCGGGCTGAGAAAATACCCTTTGAACCTGACCTGGATCATACCAGCGTAGGGAGCGGTAACTAAAATTTTGTTACACTTTTATTTTCAAAGGGCCATATCTCCGACAAGGAAGGTATAGGCCTTTTTTAATTTACAGGATTGACTCAGGGAGATAGCCCATGACTTTAAAAAGGATTTTGACAATAGCCGGCTCCGATTCCGGAGGTGGAGCAGGAATTCAGGCTGATTTAAAAACAATTACCGTTCTTGGCGGATTTGGAATGAGTGTGATAACCGCTTTAACCGCTCAAAACACCCTTGGTGTCCAGGGGATTTACGAAGTCCCGGAAAATTTTGTAGAAAAACAGTTTGATTCCGTAGCAACCGACATAGGAATCGACGCGGCCAAGACCGGAATGCTTGCCAACTCACGAATAATTAAAGCAATCGCTGAAAAGATAAGGGAATACAAAATAGGTATCCTCGTTGTAGATCCGGTTATGGTAGCCAAGGGGGGAGCGCCTCTGATAGAAAATGAGGCCAAACAATCCTTGATAGAAGAACTTTTGCCACTGGCCTTTGTTATTACTCCCAACATTCCCGAAGCCGAAGTTCTGTCAAAAATAAAAATATCTTCAGTTGATGATATGAAAAAATCGGCGAAGATTATTCATGGTTTGGGAGCAAAAAACGTTGTTGTCAAGGGCGGGCACCTTGCCGGAGATGCCATCGACATTCTCTATGACGGCAAAAAGTTTCATGAGTTTGTTTCAGAAAGAATAGATACTAAAAATACTCACGGCACAGGCTGCACATATTCAGCGGCAATTGCCACTTTTCTTGCGCTTGCAAATGGGGAATCTGTTCTTGAATCAGTAAGAATGGCCAAGGAATATATCACAGATGCCTTAAGGTTTTCCATTTGCCTTGGAAAAGGACATGGCCCGACAAACCATTTTGCTCCAATTCTGCGAGACAGCCAACGTTACGCATGCATTACAGATCTGAAAAAAGCTGTTGAAAAAATAAAGACTGAAAAATGTGGAAACATCATCCCTGAGGTGCAATCAAACTTCGGTTATGCCCTGCCATGTGCGTGGACGGAAGATGATGTAGCCGCCATTCCCGGAAGAATTATCAGGGTTGGAGAAGATGCTCGAACTCTCGATGATCCGGCTTTTGGCGCATCACGACATATTGCCGGGATGATCCTGACGGCGATGAAGTATAACAGCGACTTTCGCTGCGCAATGAATATCAGGTTTTCCGAAGATATAATTAACATATGCCGGAACTTGGGCTACGTGATCGATCATTTTGACCGGGCCGATGAACCTGAAGATATAAAGGCTAAAGAAGGTTCTTCTCTTAAATGGGGGACCGATTCCGTGTTTTCAAGACAGGATACAATTCCTGATATCATCTTTGACCTCGGTGATGTGGGCAAGGAACCGATGATAAGGGTTTTTGGGAAACACCCTGACGAGGTTGCAGAAAAGGTACTGACAATATCGAAAAACCTAAAATAATCAAATTTAAATCAGGAGGCAAAAATATTATGGAGTTAAATGAAATTACAATAACCAGAGCAATAATTGAACGCTTTTCGCAAAAATTTCTGGAATATACGGAGGTTGACACGGCCATAGTGGGCGCGGGCCCTTCAGGCCTGGTAGCTGCATACTTCCTTGCAAAGGCCGGCAAAAAAGTGGCGATTTTTGAACGCAAATTAAGCGTAGGCGGCGGAATGTGGGGCGGCGGAATGATGTTCAATGAGATAGTAGTGCAAAAAGAGGGCAAGGAGATCCTCGATATATTTAATATAAGGGCCGAAGAGTATCAGCCGGGCTATTATACGGCAGATGCCGTTGAATCGATCACAACCATCGCTTCATATGCAACCAGGGCCGGAGCCAAGGTTTTTAATTGCATGAGCGTTGAAGATGTCATGATCCGCGAGAATCGTGTCATTGGTCTTGTTATTAACTGGTCGCCGGTTGAAACAGCCGGCCTTCATGTGGATCCTCTTACTATCAAAGCAGGAAATGTCGTTGATACAACCGGACACGCCAATGAGGTGCTTCGTGTGATTGAACGGAAGGCGGACATGAAGTTAAACACGGAAACCGGAAAGGTAATGGGGGAACGTTCTCTCTGGGCAGACAAGGCGGAAAAGCTTACGCTTAAAAATACCAAAAAGATCTGTCCCGGAGTCTTTGTGGCAGGAATGTCAGCTAATGCTGCTTTTGGCGGACCAAGAATGGGGCCCATCTTCGGCGGAATGCTTCTTTCCGGAAGAAAGGTGGCGGAACTTATTATTGCCGAAGATCAGAATAGATAATAATTAAGAGGTAAAACATGACACAATTAGAAACAGCGCGTGAAAATAAAATATCAGAGGAAATGGAGATATGTGCCGGCCAGGAGGGAGTGGACCCGGAATTTATCCGCAAGGGCGTCGAGGACGGCAACATTGTAGTGATAAGAAACAGCAAACATACATCCGTTTTGCCTATCGCCATAGGCAAAGGGCTCAAAACAAAGGTTAATGCCAATATCGGTACGTCAAAGGATCGAAGCGATCTTGATTTAGAGCTCAAGAAACTAAAAGTATGTGTTGCCGCCAGAGCCGATACAATCATGGATCTTTCCACAGGCGGCGATATCAGAGCAATAAGAAAAGCGATTATCAGTCAGTCATCGCTGATAATCGGAACTGTTCCGATATATCAGGCTGCTGCTAATATGCTCAATTCCGGAAGAGCTATTGTGGATATGAGCGCAGATGACATGTTTGAGGCCATAGAAGAACACGGCGAAGATGGCGTAGATTTTATTACCGTCCATTGCGGTGTGACAAAAAGAAGCGTCGGCTGCATAGAAGACGAAGGCCGTCTTCTCGGTATTGTCAGCAGAGGAGGAACCTTTTTATCAAAATGGATGGAATGTAACAAAAAGGAAAACCCTCTTTATGAGCAATACGATAGATTGCTTGAAATAGCCAAAGCTTATGACATGGTTCTCAGCCTTGGCGACGGACTGAGACCAGGCTGTATTGCCGATGCAACCGACAGGGGACAGGTGGAAGAACTCATTCTGCTTGGCGAGCTCACAAAAAGAGCAAGGGACTGCGGTGTTCAGGTAATGATAGAAGGACCCGGCCATGTTCCAATCAAAGAGATTCGGGCCAACGTACAATTGGAAAAGAGTCTCTGCCACGGCGCTCCATTCTACGTGCTCGGCCCCATACCGACGGATATAGCTCCTGGTTATGATCATATAACTGCGGCTATCGGAGGCGCCATTGCCGCGTCAGAAGGGGCTGATTTCCTGTGTTATGTTACTCCTTCAGAACATCTGAGACTTCCGACCATAGAGGATGTAAAGGAAGGTATCATAGCATCCAGGATTGCCGCTCATATTGCAGATATTGCCAAGGGGGTTCACGGAGCGCTTGAAAAAGATCTGCTAATGGCAAAGTATAGAGATGAATTTAACTGGGCAGAACAGATAAAGCTATCCATTGATCCGGAAAAAACCGAGGCTTTTCTGGAAAAAAGTGAAAGCGCAGGCGATGAGGGTTGCACCATGTGCGGAGAGTTTTGTGCGATTAAACTCGGTAAAACAAAAAAATAATAAAATGCCGATGCTTACAGATCTTCAGGGCCAGATTGAAAAAATTACATATTCGGATAAGGAAAGCGGTTTCACTATTGCAAGGGTAACGGTGGACGGACAGCGCGATCCGGTAACCATAGTCGGAAACCTGATGTCTCCTGCCCCGGGTGTAATCCTCAAAATGAAAGGCGAATGGGCAAATCATCCCAAATACGGCAGGCAGTTCAAGGTAATTGATTATAAGACTGCTGTTCCTGCAACCGTTTGTGGGATTAAAAACTATTTAGGCTCAGGCTTCATTAAAGGTCTCGGGCCGGTCATGGCCGGCCGAATCGTAAAAAAGTTCAGCATAAAAACTCTGGATATTATTGAAAATAAAATTGAAAAGCTGGCCGATATAGATGGTATCGGAAAAAAACGTATTGCTATGATCAAAACAGCCTGGGATGAGCATAAAGATATCCGGGATGTGATGCTTTTTCTGAAGACTTACGAAGTCAGTACAGGCTACGGCGTAAAAATTTTCAAACGATACGGAAACAGATCAATAGAGGTTGTGCAGGAAAACCCATACTGCCTTGCAACCGATATTTCAGGCATCGGTTTTGCTACAGCCGACAGTATCGCGGAAAAACTTGGATTTCCCAAAGATTCTGAATTGCGGGTTAAAGCGGGCGTTCTTTATGTGCTAAACCATCTTGCAGACAAAGGTCATGTCTTTTACCCTTATGAACCGCTTATAATTGAGTGCGTCAAGATACTTCAGGTCAACAGGGAAACCGTTGTAAGGGCCATTGACACTGCGGCAAGTGAAGGAAAAATAATTATTGAGGACATTAACAAAGCTGCTGAAGAATTCAAGATACACAATAAAGCTGTTTACCTGTCTAAGTTTCACTTTTGCGAAACCAGAATCGCACTTTTGCTAAAAAAGCTTGTGTGCTCGCCTAAATCAATCCGCAATATTAAAACAGATAAAGCCCTGGAATGGGTGCAAGGGCAAATCAATGTAACTCTGGCAAAAAAACAGGCAGCGGCAATAAGATCCTCTCTTGAAAACAAGGTAATTGTTATTACAGGCGGGCCCGGCACAGGCAAAACAACAATTATCAATGCTATGATAAAGATCTTTGCCGGGCTTAAAACTAAAATAATGCTGGCCGCCCCTACGGGCAGGGCCGCAAAACGGATGAGCGAAACCACGGGTCATAGCGCCTCTACTATTCACAGGCTGCTTAAGTTCAGCGTTCAGAAAGGAGGATTTCAAAAAAACGAAAAAAATCCGTTAAATTGCGACCTGCTGATTGTTGATGAAGCCTCGATGATAGACACAATTTTGATGCACCATCTTTTAAAGGCCATTCCCACAGGCGCCACCTTTATCCTTGTCGGCGATGTTAACCAGCTTCCTTCTGTAGGACCAGGAAATGTTTTAAGCGATATTATTAAATCCGGCTTAATACCGGTGATAGAACTCAGCGAAATTTTCCGCCAGGCAAAGGAAAGCCGGATTATCATTAATGCCCACAAGATCAATAAAGGAATTATTCCGGATATCAAGGCGCAAGATTCATCCGGATCAAGGAAAGATTTTTATTTCATCCAGCAGGAAGACCCTGAAAAGGTCCTTGAGATTATTGTCGAACTTGTCAAGGAACGTATCCCCCGCCGGTTCGGCTTTAATCCAATTGAAGACATTCAGGTTCTAACACCTATGCATAAAGGCGTTATAGGAGCTGAAAATCTCAACGCAAAATTGCAAACAGCTCTCAATCCGGGCAAAGATACGGTAATATGCGGCAACAGGGACTTTAAAGTTAACGACAAGGTAATGCAGATTAAGAATAACTATGAAAAGGATGTTTTTAACGGGGATATCGGCAGAGTAATCAGCATCTCCACTATAGACAGGGAAGTAATTATATCCTTTGACGGCCGCAGGGTGACGTACAGCTTTGCAGATCTTGATGAAATTATTTTAGCTTACGCTGTTTCGGTTCACAAGTCACAGGGCTCCGAATATCCGGTTGTAGTAATTCCGATCCTGACACAGCATTATATCCTCTTGCAGCGCAATCTTATTTATACCGCGGTAACCAGGGGTGTAAAACTGGTTGTAATGGTTGGCACAGGTAAAGCTCTAACTATCGGGGTAAGTAACAACAAAACCCAAAAAAGATTTACATATTTGAGGTATCGACTATTATAAAGGAAGGATTATTTCGAACCCTTTGCGTCAACTAATCGAAAGAAGGTATCTATTCAGAGGGTATTATATTACCGCCCATTCGCTCCGCTCATTAGAGGCGCAGAGTACGCAGAGGGTTTCATCTTATTTATTTTCGCCGAGAGGGCGAAAATAAATAAACCCAAGGCCTTCGGGCAAATTACGCTAACCCTGATAAACTAAGATATTCAGATAATTGGGGTAGCCTCATATTATAGCTTTCTATAATACCATCAAATGAAGCGAAGCTTCTGAGGGTTTCTGTTTACCGTCCTCTCAACGGTAAACAGAAAAATAAAAGTCTCTTTGCGTTCTTTGCGGCTTTGCGGTGAATAAATTCTTTGAGTTAGCAATATATCCCCTGAATAATTACGGGAGAAGAACCTAAAAGAATAATTTATATGTCAATTAAACTACAAAACAAGAGCAACTATCTTGTCGGTGTTATCTCCGACACTCACGGTTTCCTGCAACCATCGGCGATCAAACTCTTTACAGATACCGATCTGATAATTCATGCAGGAGACATTGATAAACCTGCAGTGCTTTCCTCTTTACAGTCAATCGCACCTGTCGTTGCGGTTCGAGGAAACATGGACAAAGGAACATGGGCTGCCGAGCTGGCTGAGACACAGGTAATCAAGGTCGGTGAAGTCCTGGTGTATGTACTTCATAATCTGCATATACTTGATATAAATCCGGTGTCCGCCGGTTTTAATGCCGTCATAAGCGACCATACTCACAAGCCTTGCGTAGTCAACCAAAAAGGTGTGCTTTTTTTAAATCCTGGAAGCGCGACTCTGCCCATCACCTTGCAAATATGCCAGTATTTGACATCGGAACTGCAATCCGTGTACAGGTTGCTTATCTCGTTGGCAAAAGCTCTTGCAGCGGTATGAAAACCGAACGATATTGCGCATAAAATATTGCCGTCTATATCTTTGACCTGAATGTCTCCGTCAATTGTTTTGGGAACTCCGATAACCTGAAGGCTGTCGTCAAACATCTCATGAGCCAGAAATGCCGCATTTGTGTTTGAATCATCACCCCCCACTATTACAATGGCATCCAGATTAAGATCTTTACATGTCTCTTTTGTAAGGGCCATTTTCTTTTTTGTGTCGATTTTTGTCCGGCCGGTCTTGATCATTGTAAAACCGCCCAGGTTTCTGTGAGAATCAACAATACTTTTCGTCAGCTCGATAGCTTCGTTTTCAAGTATTCCGTCCGGTCCAAGCAAAAATCCGTATATTTTGTTTTCCGGGTTAGACTTTTTTGCGGCATCAAAAAGTCCTGCAATAACATTATGTCCGCCGGGAGCGGCCCCGCCTGAAAATACAATTCGGATATTACGTTGCTTGCAATATCCCTGCTTTAAAGATTCATCCAGGGAATCAACGCCGATAATATTTTGCACTTTGTTGTTTATAATGTCCGGTAACTGTTTGCCTGCCTCCTTATCAATTGAAAATTTAAAATAAGGATTATCCTCCAGCACAGTATATTTATGAGACAGGGCTTTGCATACAGGGGGAGCATACTTTCTTCTTTCAATTAATTACTGGTTTATACTGTCGGTAACACTTCGCACTTCCGGATGCTTCAGAAAATCTTCAAAATCCATAAAATCTTTTTCCATTAGAGACCTTTGCAAAACACCCCTCGTCAAGTGGTTGTTTTCCGACCCGACTATTTGACAATTTCTATCATAATAACTATTTATCAATATTTATGTCAAAGTTGAAGTAATTGCCTACAGGGTAATCCACTGCCCGACAGTTTCGACCGACTTCCCGGTTCCGAAATTTTTGGCAAAGATCCTGAAATAAAAAAATTCCTCCTTGCTTCGTACAACAGGATGTTTTTCCTGGGCGGCTCTGAACTCGTCATCCGTGATGAATTCTTCAAAGAGAGGGGAAAGGACATCAGCCGACCCGGACCCCTGTGAAAACTCCTCTTTCAGCCGCCAAACGATTTCTTCGGGCAAAACATCTTCAAACGCCTTTCTGAAAATCCACTTTTCGATCTTTTGCTTTCCAACAGGCTTCTGTTTATACTCAGGCGGAATAGACATAGAATAATTCAGCAGTTCACCGGATATAAGTGGGGTAACCACACGAATGGAATTGCACAGGTTCATCCTGTCCAGACGCAGAGAAGCGTTGTTGTGCAGAAAACCGAGACATTCCATCTGGCGGGCAAACAGCTCTTGCGCGGAAAAGTTTTTAAAATACTGGTATCCGCAAAAGACTTCATCGCCGCCTTCACCGGATAGCAGAACTTCAATGCCTTCTTTTCCCGCGTATCTTGAAATAAGATAATTTGACACAGAGCTTCTGACCAGCGAAGGATCAAACGACTCAAGATAATAAATCACTTTAGGCAGGACATCCATAATCTGTTCAAGGTCAACGATCAGTTCATGATGGTCCGAACCGATAAAATCGGCCATCAGTCTGGCGCACCGTATATCTTCGCTTTCCCCCACACCAATGGCAAAGGTTTTGATACGAGCGTCTTTGCCAAATTTTTTGCGGTACGCTTCACCGGCAATAGTCGCAATGACGCTGCTGTCGATTCCGCCTGAAAGAAGACTCCCTGTTGCCACGCTGAAATCGATACGGTTGTGGAAACTCCGGTTAATAATGTCTCTGACCGCCGTGGTTATTTCGTCAATGTCCGTACGCACAGGCACAGGCGGAGTGTCGGGCAATTTTGCAAAACAGGTGATTTGTCCTGTTTGATCCATATAGTGGCCGGGCGGAAACTCATATACCTCATCGGTGAATCCAATGATACTTTTAAGTTCGGAACCGAGATAAAGCATGCTGTCTTTTTTTCCGTAAAAGAGTGTTTTGATTCCCAGCAGGTCTCTGGCAGCAAAGAACTTTTTGCCGTCAGAAATCACGAATGCAAAAATAGCGTCGTCCAGATAATCGAACATTTTTATCCCGTGTTCTCTATACAGGCGTAAAAAAAGGCGATCTTCCCTAAACGGGCCGTTTGGAGCGCCGCAGGCTTTGGCACACTTTTCCCAGTTTCCCATCTGGCCGTCGTAACAGATCCTCAACTCAGGAAAATCCTGGTCAAAGGCCGGAACCATGTTATTCAAGGTTTCCGACATATTTTCTTTTTCCAGAGGAATGTCAGCGCGAAGGTATTTCTGGGCCATCATGATACGGCTGTATTCAAACTTTCCGAAGATATGCGGGCCGCGATAATCGATCCGTTTGATCATATCTTCCAGCTCCGAACAGTCGTTGTTATTAAAAGTTACCGCAAAACCACTCATTAAATTTTCCTTTATTTGCGAATCTGAAAAATTCCGACCAGCCCGTGTCCGACACCGGTTCCCGGCTGAAGATCAATTTCAAGCTTGCGAAGGGAATAACCAAGATGCGGCTCAATTACATTGGCCCGGACATCTCCCCAAGGCACCCAGCCGACCCCCTCAACAACTCTTTGCATGGTTTCCATGGCTTCCTTGAGCGGTTGCGGATAAAAGGGAAGAATTTCAGGGATAGCGTTAAAAGCGCATTTTTCTACGTCATAGTTGCCAAGCAGGGATATAGTATGATTCACCAGGGTATTCCAGGACATAAAGAGCATTTCAAAAAAATTGTTCAGATGATCAAATCCAGACTTGGGAATGTAATTCACCAGAAGGCTTTCAAGATCAGTGCGTACATATCCTTCAAAAAGCGAATTAACCGGAAATCTCAACCTGGGGCAGTTGACATTGTAGTCACCTGTATCTATATGTCTGCCGATAAATATTGACCGGTCAAAAAGAGCGACAGGTTCAATTTGAACGCCTGATTCCTTTGCCGCCTGGTTGATAATTTTCATGATTTCATTTTTTGTAATCAGCCGCAGCGGAAAGGAAGCGATATCAACATGATCCCGTTTTGCCTCGGGGTAAATATAGGATATACGGTAATTCATGAAATATTCTTCATCAACAGGGTTGTCCCAAAGATCCTGCCATTCGTAGGAATAACGGCCCAGCCAGTCTCCCACGAAGATTGCCTGGTCCGAACCGTGCCGGCAGACATCAGCGATAAGCCTGATGCATTGCTGATCGTGAAAATGTGACAGAGTGCCGTAGGACGTAAAATAGAGATCAAAAGCGTCCTGGGCATTTATTTTGCTGGTGAAACCGTTTGAAAGATCCTCGCGCAAAAAGCTGAGCTTGGAATTGTTCCCGTAGCATTCGTTTGCCTGGCGCAACATCTCTTCGTTGATATCCACCCCCACATAGGCATTCAGCATGTCAGGGATAATCGCCGCTGTTGTGTAATCGGATATGCCCGGATTTCTTGTATTGACGCCCATGATAAGATCGTAGCCGTCTCCGCTGCCGCAGCCCATGTCCAAGACGCGGATATGTTTCAAAAGTTTGGATTTTCGTTGAACCAGCTTGTTTAACGCGGGGCGTAAAAACGTACTGGTCAACTGGTCTTCCCAGAACCGGCGAACATTGTCATACTTTCCCAGAAGGCCGGAGGCCTTGTCGTATTTTCCGGTGGTCGCGGCTTGTGTGTAAGCTGTTTCTTCCGCCATTATTGTCACCATTATTTTATATATTCATTTTCCGTAATACATCAACCGCATGAAAAGCATCCCTGCAGTAAGCATCAGCACCGATCTGCTTGGCAAATTTATCAGATGTCGGCGCCCCGCCGATGAGCACACGCACCTTGTCGCGGATACCTTCATTTTGAAGCGCCTTCACCACCTTTTCCATCTCGCGCATGGTGGTTGTCAGAAGTGCGGAAAGGCCCAGAAACTGTGCGTTGTTTTTTCGGGTTTCTTCCACGATACGATCAGCCGGCACATCATTGCCCAGATCGATCACCTCAAAACCGGCTCCTTTAAGCATGATACCGACAATATTTTTGCCGATGTCATGCAGGTCGCCTGCAACAGTAGCCAGGACAAACCTGCCTTTGCTTTCTATGCCTGCCTTGGCCAGACGGGGACCAAGAATATCCATTGCTGCGCCTACACATTCGGCGGATGCGAGCATGTCAGGAATAAGGTATATGCCTTTATCGTACTTTTCTCCCACATCTTCCATGGAACCGGTGAGACATTCCATCACCAGTTTTTTTGCATCAATATTTTGTTCAACCGCCTGTTCCATCAATTCTGTCACTGCGGGTTGTCCTTCGAGGCCTTCATCAAACCCTTCGTCTTCTGCTATAACGCGGCCCTGAATTACATTATACGCTATTTTTTCAATTAACTCCTGTTCATTCACGTCCGATTTCTCCTTTTATTTTGATTCAATATTTTGCAAACGCTCTACTCCCGACGCAAACGGGGCAGCAGACCGGGAATTTCAGCATACACCTTGTCCAGAACATCTGCCGATAGATGAGGCGCAGGCCGTGACTCGATTTCGGCAAGTCGAGTCACGGCATATTCGATGACACGGTCTGACATGCCTCTGGCCTCGAACCGATATGGCTTAGAAACGTCTCCGGCATGGATAGCCTTGCGCGCGTGTCTGGCAAACAGGCGGTGGCTTGAGCCCATGACCTTGGCGATCATCTTAACTGCGTCGTCCACATCTGTTTGGCTCACTTTGGGCATACGCAGGCAATGCTTGATCTTTCCAATCTGTTCGTCATCAAGCACAGCCTGGACAGGGCAAAACGAATTTGTCCGGTCCAGCAATCCAAACGCATAGTGAATGTACTGAGCGCCGCTCATGGCTACGTAAAGGTGTGTAAACAGTTTTTCAAACAAGGCCTGCATGCCGGGAACTTTGGCATCGCCAACCCCGGCTGTGCTATAGCATGGCACCTTGTAAAAACGGGCCATTTGGGCGCAGTCAATATTATACTGATTAAACTCGGGACATCCGTAAAAATCGTGCAGATCATCCATACGTGCCCTTACAGGCACACTGCCGTATAAAACCGGCGCTCCTTCCCGGATAAGCTGGGTAAAAGTAATACCTGCCAAAATTTCCGCATTAATCTGGGCTACCATGCCTGCCTCCTGGATCGGCGCGGAGGAACCACCCTGGGGAGATGAAGAAATAACCAGGGGAAGACCGGCTTTTACTATGGCAAAAACCTTATCGGCAGTATCCCGCACGAACTGCAGCGGGCTTTTAAAAACACAGGCAATAAAGGAAATGATAGGATTTTCCCGCAGAGCTTTTTTGCCGCCTGCGATGATTTCCGCCATACGCACTACATCGTCAAGCCTGTCAAGCCTGGTTAGCCCTGCCTGTACATGCTTAGTGATATTGTTTAAACTCGCAAAGAACTTGTTGACGTCGTGATTGTCTTCGGTTACATCCGGGTCCTGAATATTGACAGGACGGATAAAAAAATCGAGATTTTCGAGATTTTCGCAGAGTTGCGCAGCCCGACCCAACAGTTTCGTGTTACCACGCAGCTCCGTAAAGCAAGGCGCTTGTATAGCGACATCATGCAGACCTGTGCTGACAAATTGCTCCATTGCTGTTTCGATCCAGGTATTGGTTTCCGAACCAGTGCCAAAATAAATGCGCGGAATTTGAGAATCCAGCAAAAGCCGGTTTTTCGGATTTCTGGCGCCTAAAAAAAAGCGCGACGGCGCTTTTTTAACCGCTTCTTCCACCAGTCCGGCAGGTAAACTCACCCGCCAAACCGTCTGGCCGTGTTCGATTTCTTCCCATACTCTGGCGCCATGGTCGCCAAACAGCCCGGCAGCCCGTTCGTTGTAACACCAAATGCCAAGGTCATTCAAAATGCTCAACGATGCGTTGTGCAACCGCTGGATGTGCTCCTGGCTCAGACGTTCATAGGGTTTAACGATGGTTCCTTCACGAAACAGGTCCCTCACAGTTTTTCTCCTTTTTGATTTAATTTTTCCTGCGAAATTTCCGGCTGTATTTGCGAAAATGCCTGTCTTTTCCGACAAGCGCCTCGCCTGTTCGAACTGCCTGCATCAGGGTTTCGTTTAACGGATCCATGATGGCTGCATCCAGTCCGGCATACATGGCCATTTGCAGAAATGCCGCATTGAGTATGGCCCGTGCGGGCAGCCCAAAGGATACATTGGAAAGCCCAATAACGGTTTTGGCCTCTGAAAATTCTTTTTTTATGCTTGCCAGTGTGTTTAAAGTCAGCAGACCCTGCATCGGACCGGCGCTTACCGGCAAAACCAGGGGATCAAAAAACACATTTTTCATGGGCACATCGCATTTTGTACACCAATCAGCTACTTTTCTGCATGCCGCCAGTCGTCCTTCAGGTGTTTTTGGGATGCCGGATTCGTCCATGGCCAGAGCCACGAGTTTAGCATTGTATCTTTTGGCCATGGGCACAATACGTTCCAGATGCTTTTTTTCTGCTTTGGTTGAATTGATCATGGCCGGTTTGCTTTCCCGGGCTTCGAGTCCCGCCTCGAGCACAGCCGCATCCGCGCTGTCAAGGCAAAGCGGAATGTCAATCTTGTCGCCTATGGTTTTTACCGCCCATCGCATGTCATCAACTTCGTCATTACTAGTTCCACTGCCTGTCCCGATATTCACGTCAATATAAGTTGCGCCGGCTTTTGCCAGTTTTTGGGCCAGTTCTATAAGCTTATCTTCCCGGTGATTTTCGATGATCGGTTTTATGTCGGATCGGGTTGCATTAATCTGTTCTCCAATAATAATCATAAGTTGTTCTGCTCCTATAGACTTTCAGATAATTCATTTCACAAGGCTAGAGGGAGGGACTTCGAGTAAGGCGTACATGTTAGTACGTCGTCGAAAAGTCCGACCGATAACGCAGTGAAATTATTTATCTGAAAGTCTATCATGCGGTTTTAACGGTTGGACGTTATTCCATTAAGAATGCGCGGATTCCAGGAATTTCTTCCTTAATACGATGTCGAACATTTTCACTGATCAAAGATTTTGGCGGTTGCTTTAAAATTTGCAAAACTTTTTCCTTAGCCCGGGTACGGGTGTCTTTGGCTCCCATGGTCTTCCATGTATCCCTGTTTTCCCTGTCGCTTAACTGAGGCATGTATTGCTCGCCACGCATGTGCCGCCGCGTGTGTCGCGAGGAAACAAAATGACCGCCGGGGCCGACCTTTTTAATAGCATCAAAAGCCAGTGTGCTTTCATCTACACGCACCCCCTCAACGGCACGCATGACCATGCCGATAATCTCATTGTCGATCACAAGTTTATCAAAAGAGGCTGTCATGCAGAATTCCAGGAATCCGGCAGCATCGTGGATAAAGTTGCCGCCGGCCAGCGCCACCATAAGACTGGTAATGGCTGATTCATAACCTGTTTGAGCATCGTTTACCTTGGCATCGGACATGCCTGCCGTGGCATAAATGGGAAGTTTATAAAACTGTGCCATCTGTGAGGCAGCCGCGTTGATCAGGCCCATTTCAACTGCGCCGGATAGATATTTCATGTCTCTAAGATCAGTTGTGGATGCGACACAGCCAAAAATTACCGGTGTGCCAGGGTTTGTTAACTGGGCCAGCATGACGCCACAAAGCGTGTCCACACATTCTACAACTAGTGTTCCGGCCAGGGTGACGGGCGAGGTGGCGCCGCACAATGGTTCCGCAGGCACAACCAGCGGGATTCCGTTTCCGGCGATCTCTATGGCCAGTTTTCCGTAGTCTTCGTCCAGCTTGAAAGGACTGATTACGCAGGCGACCATTGATATAAATGGCCGTTTTCGAAGTTTTTCACGCGACCCTGCAATCATTTCCGCCATCTTGATTACATTGCGAACCCCCTCCACAGTATAGACGCCGCCCATTATGTGTTTTTTGGTGCGATTTAAGGCGGCGCCAAAACGATTTACGTCTATGTTGGCGTAATCAACGTCGTGAGGAAAAACATTGAGCATGTAAAAATGAATGTTTTCAAGGTTGCTTACGACCCTGGCCATGTTCATTATGTCCTTAAGTTCGGACGGACGTGAATCATTGCTGCCCGGATCCTGCACATTGAGAGCTGTGCCGCCGGTTCCAAGATAAACCCGGGTTCCTCCGATATCGCAATCCAGGGACCCGTCAGGCTCGCGGCCACAGAGGTTGACGGAAGACGGCGCCTTTTGCACAAGCTCCATTACCATGTCCGGCGGAAATTTTACAATTTTACTGTCCGAGTTCGCGTCCGCGCCGGCCTTTTTGAACATTTCAAAGGCTTGTTTATTGTTGACCTCAATGCCGATTTCGGCAAACACTTTGAGTACTGTTTTGTGAATCTTTTGAATACCTTCTTTATTTAAAGGCTTGTATAAGCCTCCGGAAAGTCCTCTACGCATTCTTTCGATTTCCTCTCTCTTTGTTGCTTTTCTTATTTTTAAAAAGACGGGGCAATTACCCTCTCCTTGCAATACAATTGGTTTTCGAACAGTTGGTGCAAGGATTATAATCGGCAATTGTTTGATCACCGTTTTTAGGTACGATCCCGAAAACGCCGGAAACGGATTTGCGGGGTGTCATCAGGCAGGTGTTGCTGAGTGTTACGCCAAGATTTCCGGGATCTTCGAACTGATTGAAAACATCGGGTTGTTCCCGGAGAGACCAGTCGCAATATCCCGGGCTAAACCGCAGCGTCACGGCTTGGCCTCTGGCCTGGTAATAACGTTCCATGCGAAGGTGAAACTGATCGGTAACGTTTTCCACAACAAGAGACCCCATAGCATCGAGAACGTATGCGTCGGCGTACCGATTCTTTTCCATACACTCGCTTACTTTCCGTTCTAAATCATGGCCAATAGTTGCGATAAAAAAACATACTTTTTTTGCAGAACGAAAAGTTCGGGAAAGCTTCGGACTTTTCAGCCATGTTTGGTCATGTAACAGGACTCCGTCTTTTTTCACCGAGGCGAGAGGCTTTAGCTTGAAGTTTATTCGAGGCGTTACCAGCTCTTCCAGACGATCTGAAAACCGGTCAATTTTTTGCTGAACAGCCGGGGACACATTCTTGTTGCCGGATGACCCCAAAAACCGCAAAAGTCTTTCATTGTCCACCTCAATTTGAAAATTGTTAACAACCATCGGATATTTTCCTAAATTTTCATGCCGTTCAGTCGGAATTTACACTTTGATCCTGGAATGTAAATTTTCGGCTCTTCATGGATTAGTGTGAAAACAATTAATTAGATAAAATTAACATCCCCCTAACCCCCTTCAAAGGGGGACTATAAAGGAATTTCCCGATTTATTCCCCCCTTGAGGGGGGCAAGGGGGGTGTAAAAAATACGGATTTCACACTAATCCACGATGAGCCAAATTTTCCAGCGCATCAAATCTTATTAATTATTCTATATAACGTGTACTATATAAAATGGCAAGGAAAAAATAAAGACATTGGAATAATAATTCAATGTGCGCTATTGATAACCGCGTAAGAAAGTTAGATCTATCCGGCATTTGGCGCTGATAATTTCTGTCTCTGATTAAGCTTTATGTCGTTATACCAGCATGTTATATTACTGCACTTCCGGACGCTAATCATTGACCACTCACAGCAAATGGTATTTTCCGACTTTTTTACTAAAACATCGGTTTTGTATTGTAAAATATATAACAATATGGAATAGAAGGATGAAATTTGCATAAAATAGTATGTGTTATATGGAATAGCTTAAGGCATGATAAGATAGGATATCAAATAAATATTGCATTTATCGTGGAAATTAAAATAATAAGATGATAGCTTTCTCGCTATAAAACTACTACATTTCTATCATACGACTTTAACCGATTTTGAGAAAAAAATGAAACAGGATCAGACAACACCACAGGTAGAAGAAATAACAAGAGAGTTGCGATGCAGTGAATTGCTCTTGTCTCTGAGAAAGATTATTCGGGCAATAAGTCTTCACTCTAAATATCTGAACCGGAAATATGGGATAACCGGGCCCCAGTTGATGGTTTTGCAGGAAATTTCAACCCACGACCAAATTTCGGTTACAGCTTTGGCCAAATCGATCAGCCTGAGTCAGGCTACTGCAACTGACATTGTAAACCGACTTGAAAAAAGAGAGCTTTTAACAAAAATACGCAGTAATCAGGACAAACGACGGATTATAATAAAGCTTTCTGAGAAATGCCTTCAAATTCTTGAGCAAGCCCCGCCTCCTTTGCAGAAAACATTTATAAAGCGGTTTTCGAACCTGGAGGAGTGGGAACAATTAATGATTTTAAGCGCCATGAAACGAGTTGTCCTCATGATGGCGGCAGAAAAAATAGATGCCTCGCCTATACTTGCGGCAGGCTCAATAACCGGTTTCAATAATACCACCTTGTAAAGGTAGTTCATCAAGTGTCGCACCCTCTTTATTGATGAACTCGTAAAAAGTCACGAATTTAAATGTAGCTGGCTAAGTAAAAAGGTTCATATACAAGGCGTAGTAGTTTTTCAGGACCGAAGGCATACATGTAGTATGTCGAGGATCTGAAAAAATACTACAACGCAGTAGATGGGACTTTTTACGACGCCATCAAAACTGCGTAGCATCTCTGACACCGAGTAATTTAAAAATTTTAAAAATTGCCCGGGAACTGTTAAGGGTATACAGGTGAATGCCACGAATATTATTGTATACAAGATTACGCAGTTGCTCTGCCGCCCAGCGAACGCCTATCTTTTCAAAATATTCATCATTTTCGGCCCGTGCAACAGATCTTAAAAGGCCAGCTGGAAAACGGGTGCCTTCGGCCAGTTCCGCCATACGAATCATTCCTTTGCGGGTTGTAATGGGCATAACACCCGCAATAACAGGGACATGGATGCCGGCTAATTCACATCGCTCACAAAAATCATAGAAATCTCGATTGTCAAAAAATAGCTGGGTGACTATATAATCGGCTCCGGCATCTACTTTCGCTTTAAGATATTCCATCTCCTTGAGCCTGTTCGGAGTTAATGGATGGCCTTCCGGAAAACCTGCGACACCAACACAAAAGTGCGGGTAATTCTTCTTTATAAATGATACAAGATCCGCGGCATAATCAAAACCATTCTCAGGATGTTTCCAGATTGCCTCACCCTTTGGAGGATCCCCTCGTAGCGCAAGGATGTTTTCAATACCGCTTTCAGCATTTTTCTCAAGAATCGACATTATCTCATCTCTTGTCGAGCCCACACATGTTAGATGAGAAACCACGGTTAAACCCATCTCTTTCTGAATCCGGTCAACCAGATTGGTTGTGTAATCACGCGTTGATCCGCCCGCTCCGTAAGTAACGCTTGCATAAGAAGGTTTGAACTGCATTAGATCTGAAACAATCTGAAAAAGTTTATCAAATCCTGCCTCTGTTTTAGTGGGAAAGAATTCAAAGCTCAAAGCCGGTTTAATTGAATTAAGTATTTCTTTTACAAGCATCATGTATCCTTTTTTTGTTTATTTTATAACGACATAAACAAGTTAGTGCAATATAGATAATATAAAATCTGCTATCACTTTTAATGTTGTGGCTTTCTGCTCACTATGCGGTGAATGCCCGTAACCAAGTCGACTGTATACCAGCGCTCCGCATCCGGTGGCGCTTGATAATTTGGCCGGAAAGTCATGCCACATATCAACACAACCAAAGCCCTCATGCAGGAAAATAAGCGTTGGCGCATCCTTTGGCGCAGGACCCAGCCAGGCGATTTCCAGGCGCTTCCCGCATATCCTGAGATACTCTCTGTCTTCGTTCATATAGGCATCTTACCCTAATTTCTCAAGACTTCTTTTCAGATTCCTTTTTAAAGGTTTTATCGACACGAAGTTCTTCTCTGAAAATACCAACTCGTCTGCCAACGGATGAGTACGACAGACCGAACAATTCTGATATCTTCTGGTTTAACCGCTAAGCTCCTTTGAGCGCTTGGCCGCTGCGGCTATTGCTTCGATTATGCTTTGTTTGACCTGGTTTTTGTCCAGTACCTTGAGGGCTGCTTCGGTTGTGCCGCCTGGAGAGGTTACTTTCCTGCGAAGAAGTTCCGGGGATTCATTCAGTTCTTCCATGAGCTTAACAGACCCTTTTAAGGTTGCAATGGTCAGCGCGACAGCATCATTCGGTTCAAGACCAACGCAGATGCCTCCTTCGATCATAGATTCTATAAAATAAAAAACATAGGCAGGCCCGGACCCTGACATAGCGGTTACAGCATCAATGTCTTCTTCATTAAATTCGATCACTTTCCCCATTGCTTCAAGAATGGATCTGACAATTTTGATATCATCATCTGAAGCATGCCTGTTCGCGCTCATTCCGGCCATGCCGGCTAAAACAAGAGCCGGTGTATTCGGCATCACCCGTATTACAGGAAGCTTAATCCTGGATTTTTCATCAAGAGGTGCATAAAGAATCTCTTCAATTTTTCGCAAGGGGATTCCTGCCGCAATGGAAACAACCAGTTTTTTCTTATGAATCTTGTAGTCCTCTTGTCCCGCAATTTGAGAGAGCACCTGCTTTACATGCTGTGGTTTTACAGCAAGCACAATAATATCGCATGTCGAAAAAAGTTTAACATTGTCGCCTAAAACAGATATTCCGTATGATGAACGCAAAATATTCAGGCGATCTTCATTTATATCGCTGACATATATCATTGAAGGAGGTAATATATTAGATTTTATAATAGCCCCGACAAAGGCTTCTCCCATATTGCCGGCCCCAATAAAACCGATTTTCCTGTTAAGCTCTGACATGCTGCCTCCATATATAAAGTTCAGGGTTCAAGGTTCAGAGGTTAAAACGGTATCCATTGGAATGCGGAAAAACGCTAAGGCAATTAACTTTGAACCTTGAACCTCTGAACCTTGAACCATTAAATAGCGGTTAGATATAGGGCCTGTCAATGATTTTGGTTAAAACATCTTGACTTATCATTTAGAATATATTTAATTTTTATGTTGAAATAGCCGATCTCTATAATAACGACCAGCGGCAGGAATAAAAAAATCAAAATACACGGGGTTTTTTATGTTTATAGTCGGTTATCTTTTAATGGCTGCGGCAAAGGTCATTGATATTGTTTTGCTTTGCTTTATGTGGATTGTTGTAGCGCGGGCTGTCTTGTCCTGGGTAAATCCGGATCCTTACAATCCTATTGTTCGCTTTATTCATAATGTTACGGAACCGGTTTTGTATCGCGTACGCCGATTCATTCCTGTCAGCTTCGGCAGTATTGACCTTTCTCCGATTATTGTCTTTTTAGGAATTATTTTTCTCCGCACCTTTATTGTCAGTAGTCTGTTCAGATTGTCTGAAACCTTGTTATGATTAATTAAAAAGCAGGTGATATATAATGAAAATCATGCCGATTGAAATTCAACAGCAGCAGTTTAAAGTAAGATTCAGAGGATTTGATGTCAGGGAGGTTGATAACTTCCTTGAACAATTAGCTGATACATTTGAATTGTTACAGCAGGAAAATAAGAACGCACAAGATGAAATTCAAAGAATAAAGCTTGAAAGCCAAGGCTATAAAAAACGTGAAGAAACATTCAAGCGTGCCATGCTTGACTCTCAGAAAGTATTGGATCAGATGAGGGAAAATGCTCGAAAATCGGCTGAATTAATTGTCGCCGATGCCGAAGTAAAGGCGGAAAAAATCTTAAACAGGGCTCATATAAGACTCGCCCAGTTGCATGATGATATCGCTGAATTGAAACGGCAGCGGATACAAATCGAAGTTCAGGTCCGTTCAGTAATTGAAGCACACACCAAACTCCTTGAAATGGGAAATGAGGGAATGAGAGCCATGGATGCGGAAGATTCCAAATTGAAATTATTAAAACATTCAAAGGCCTCAAAATAGGAGCGACAAATGGCAAAAATAGATGCTTTTTTTAAATTGATGAACGATCAGGGCGCTTCAGATCTTCATCTTGTATCAGGACAGCCGCCTGCTCTCAGAATAAGAGGCGAGATGGAGAGGGTCAAATATAAGGTGCTTGAGAATGATGAGCTTAAGGCCATGCTTTATGAAATTGCGCCCGAGGACAAGGTAAAGGTCTTCGAGGAAACAGGGGATGTTGATTTTGGATATGAGATACCCGGGCTTGCAAGGTACAGGGCGAATTTCTTTATGCAGAAATATGGCGCTGCCGCGGTTTTCAGAGAGATCCCGGCAGACATAATGACCGCCGAGCAGCTCGGTCTTCCTCCTGTTATAACAAAGCTGGCCTCTCTCCCACGAGGTCTGGTTCTGGTGACCGGACCGACAGGAAGCGGAAAGTCGACCACGCTTGCTGCAATAATTGATGAAGCAAATCGAACCCGTAAGGATCATATAATCACTGTTGAAGATCCCATTGAATTTGTACATAAAAGTCAGAGCTGCATAGTCAACCACCGTGAAGTCGGTCTTCATACAAAGACATTCAGCGCAGCCTTGCGCGGCGCCTTGCGCGAAGATCCCGATATTATTCTGGTCGGCGAGATGAGGGACCTGGAAACCATATCGCTTGCCATAGAAGCCGCATCTACCGGACACCTTGTTTTTGGCACCCTTCATACATCCAGCGCGCCTAAAACAGTTGACCGTGTTATTGAGGTTTTCCCGGCAAGTGAACAACCACAGATCCGTTCAACACTCTCTGATGGGCTCAGAGCCGTAGTAGCTCAGGTATTGTTTAAAAGGATCGATAAAAAAGGACGTTGCGCGGCGCTGGAAATACTGATAGCAAACCCTGCTGTTCGGAATCTGATTAGAGAAGCAAAAACCTATCAAATACCTTCAATAATTCAGACCGGCAAGAAATACGGCATGCAGCTTTTGGATGACGCTATTATGGAACTGTACAAAAAAGGGTGGATAAGCGCTGACGAAGCTTATCTGAAATCGAATGATAAGGCTAAATTCAGGCCCTTTTTAAAGACTCCGCCGGCAGATTTTACTGAAGCATAATATCTAAGTGGAAAAGTGGAGATTATATCATGAAAAAGCAGGAAATTGATTATCTATTGACAAGAATGCTTGATGCCGGCAACAATATTTCCGATCTTAACATAACTGTCGGCAAGTCGTTTCAGGTAGAGAGTTCCGGCCAGCTTATCCCTGTTGAAATAGACCCTCCTTTTCACAAACTCACACCGTTTCAAACCGAAATCTTTGCTCTTAATCTGATTAATCAGGACCATCGCCTTACTGATACACTTCTAACAGAGGGTTCGTGCGATTTGTCATACGAACTCCACGGCAAGGCGCGTTTCAGAGTAAATATCTTTTCTCAGATGAGCAACTATTCGATTATTTTGCGAAAACTGGAATCCAAAATTCCCACACGCCAGAAACTAAATCTTCCCAAGGCATTTGAAAAAATGGCCCTGGAGAAAAACGGGATTATCCTGGTTACAGGCTCGACAGGGTCTGGAAAAACAACCTCCCTTGCAGCGGTTCTCAATGAAATCAACGAAACTAAATCGGTTCATGTTGTGACCCTTGAAGACCCAGTGGAATATCAGCATCCGCAAAAAAAGGCCACCTTCAACCAGCGGGAGATGGGAAACGATTTTAACACCTTTGCCGGCGGCCTCAGAGCCGCCCTCCGCCAGGCTCCCAAGGTAATTCTGGTCGGCGAGATGCGTGACAGAGAAACAGTCGATATCGGCCTTAGTGCTGCCGAAACAGGCCATCTGGTCTTAAGCACTCTCCACACCGTAGACGCGGGACAGACAATCAACCGTATCCTCGGCATGTTCAACACAGAGGAGGAAAACCAGATTCGCATCCGGCTTTCCGATACTGTCCGCTGGATTGTATGCCAGAGGCTTCTTCCCAAGATTGGCGGGGGACGTGTGGCCGCCTTTGAAATCATGGGAACCAATCTACGGATAAAAGATACGATTATGAATGGAGAATCAGAGGGCAAAACCTTTTATGAAATAATCGGCGCTGGAAAGGCCTTTGACATGATAACATTTGACGACTATATTGTGGATCTGTATGAAAAAGGCTTGATCACCCAAGAAACAGCTATGGCCTATGCTTCACGCAAAGGAATTATGGGCCGTGGAATCGATTCGGTCAAGAGCGGCCGCGGAGAGGCTACCACAGATATCGAAGACCTGAAGGTTGATAATGATTACGGAAAGACGAGGAAATAATAATGGATATTGTTTGCAAACAATGCAAAAGCAAGTTTAAAATTCCGGACGAAAAGGTTCCCGAAAGTCAAATTTTCACACTTTCATGTCCAAAATGCAAAAGCAAAATTTCCGTCGATACACGCCAGGATGTTTCTCCACCATCTAAAGAGAAGCCGCAGCCATCGGCCACAGCAGAACCAGCCACAAAAAAGACCATTATAGACGAAGTAGACTCCGGTACTTATGATGCCTCGGAAAAACCTTTTGATTTTCTGGAAGAGGGAGCAAAGACAGCCCTTCTATGTGAACCGGATTCGGCTGTTAAAAGCAAAATCAGGCTGGCTCTGGAAAACATGGAATATAATGTTACTGAACCTGAGTCTGATAGAGAGTCCCTCAAGCAGATGCGCTTTCATGTCTTTGATCTGGTGATATTAAACGAAGTATTTAGCTCCAAAGACCCGGACGAAAACAATGTCATGAAGTATCTGGAACGGCTTTCTATGGTCATACGACGAAAAATCTTTGTGGTTCTTGTTAACAACCGATTTCGCACCATGGATAACATGGCAGCCTTTAACAAGAGCGTCAATATTGTTGTCAATACAAAAAACATAGATGAAATAGGAAAAATTATCAAAAGTGGACTGTCCGACAATGCGGCTTTTTACCGCGTTTTCAAGGATGCGCTTGTTAAAACAGGGAAGGTGTAATCAGCCGGGGCATTTTACAAAGGTCTCAGTTTTTTATTTTTTCATAGATGATGCGCAATCCTTCCAGAGTCAGGGAAGTATCTACCAGGTCGATGCTCTCGCAGACTTCGGCCATGATTTCGGCCAGTCCCCCTGTGGCAATTATTTGGGGGTTGGTTCCCATCTCTTTTTTCATCCGCATGACAATTCCATCCACAAGGCCGGCATGTCCATAAATAATACCGGATTTCATGCTGCTCGCCGTATCTTTACCGATTACCCTTTCAGGAGGCTTAAGAATTTCCACTCTGGGCAGTTTGGATGCTTTTTTAAACAGAGCCTCAGAAGAAATCATAATTCCCGGGCTGATTGCGCCGCCAAGATATTCACCCTTTGCTGAGATAGCATCAAAGGTTGTGGCCGTGCCGAAATCCACTACAACAAGGCTGGTTTTATATTTGTGAAAACCTGCAACAGCATTTACAATCCTGTCCGCGCCAACCTCTGCCGGATTGCTGTAAAGGATCGGCATTCCGGCGGCCGATTTTGCATCTACCCAGTATGGAGCGTGTCCTAAGTATTTATGGCAGAATGAATCCAGAATAGTCACCATTTGTGGAACCACGCAGGAGATTATTATTTTATCTATCTCATTAGTGTTAATATTGCTTGCCGCAAAAAGATTGGACACAAGAAGGTTGAACTCATCTTCCGTAGTATTTCTTTCTGAGCGAATCCGCCAGTCTTTTAGAAGATGAGCGCCATCGTAAATGCCCATTACAATGTTTGTATTTCCAATATCTATAACTAAAAGCATATATTAACTATCCATAAAAAATCGTAATAGTTCACCGCAGAGCCGCAAAGAACGCTGAGATTAAGGGTTTTTTGTTTTAAAAAAAATTTCTTTGCGTCCTCTGCGGCTTTGCGGTAAATGAAAAATCAAATTCGTACATTTTTAATAGCATCAACGATCTTTATTGTCTTATATGTTCCGGCAACATCATGGACACGGACAATATGGGCTCCATGTAAAACCGCAGCCACAACCACTGCCTGGGTGCCGGTTTCCAACGCGGGTATATCAGCCTTGATATCCCTGGAAGGTTTGTGAAAAAGGATGTTTCTAATAAATGATTTTCTTGAAGGTCCTATAAGAATAGGCGCATCCAGACTTGTAAATTCATGCAGATGCTTAATTAAAAGCAGATTATGTTCAACTGTCTTACCAAAACCGATTCCAGGATCAATAATGATTTTTGATCTTGAAATCCCGTTTTTTTCAGCCATGTTGACTGCATTTTTGAGAAACTTTTTGATTTCATTGATAAGATCATCATAAACAGGCGCCACCTGCATTGTTTTAGGGTTTCCTTTCATATGCATCAAAACAACCGGAACCCCGTATTTGGCGGCAACAGCCGCCATGTTATTGTCAGTGCGCAACGCTCCGATATCATTTATTATGGAAGCGCCGGCTTCAATGGCCTGTTTGGCAACAGATGCCTTTATTGTATCAATGGAAATCGGTATTGAAATACGTTTTGAGAGTTTTTCAATAACAGGCACGACTCGCCGTGCTTCCTCCTCAACAGAAACCGCATCGGAAAAGGGCCGGGTGGACTCCCCTCCGACATCAATAATATCGGCTCCGTCTTCAACAAGTTTTTCTCCATGAGCAACAGCAGCATCAATTGTAAAAAAGCTGCCTCCGTCTGAAAACGAATCAGGTGTAACATTCAAAATACCCATTATCATGGTGCGCATGCCAAAAGATAACGTGTGCCTTCCGCACGAAATATTATATGTTTTCATTTTCTTTATCTTAGGGCTTATCAGACGGCAGCTTAAATTTCGGCTTCATGGAGTGTATGAGTTCATCAAGCTCAGATCCCTTGACTGTTTCCTTTTCAAGTAGAAGTTCCGCCAGTTTATGTAAAATGTCTATATGTTCCTTTAATACATTGCCGGCCTGGTTATATGCTTTATTGATCAGGTTGGTTATCTCCTGGTCTATTTTTTTCGCTGTTTCTTCAGAGTAATCCCTGTGCTGAGATATTTCCCGGCCAAGAAAGATTTGTTCTTCCCCCTTTGCATAGGAAAGCGGACCAAGCTCTTCACTCATGCCCCAGGAACGCACCATCTTTTGGGCGAGTTCGGTTGCCTGTCTGATATCATTTGCCGCGCCGGTGCTGATCCGGTCAAAAACAATTTCTTCGGCTACCCGTCCTCCAAAGGCAACCGAGAGCTCACTTTCAAGCTGGTCTTTAAATCTGAAATCCCTTTCTTCAGGCAAGAACCATGTGATACCTGCTGCCAGACCTCTTGGTATAATGGTTATCTTGTTAATCACATCTGTATTGGGTAACAGACGGGCAACAAGGGCATGCCCTCCTTCGTGATACGCTGTGACTTTTCTATCCTCCTCCTTAACGACTTTTGACTTGCGCTCCAGCCCCATGTAAACCTTATCCTTTGCATCTTCCAGGTCGGCCATATCAATTTTTTCTTTGTTTCTTTTGGCGCCAAGAAGGGCTGCTTCGTTGACAAGATTTTCAAGGTCTGCGCCGGAGAATCCAGGTGTTCCCTTTGCAATAACAAGCGGATCGACATCGGGCGCAACAGGTGTTTTTTTCATGTGAACCTTAAGAATTTCTTCACGGCCCTTTATATCAGGCAGCGAAACAACTACCTGACGGTCGAAACGGCCGGGACGCAAAAGAGCAGGATCAAGCACATCAGGCCGGTTTGTGGCAGATATCATGATAACGCCTTCATTTGATTCAAATCCGTCCATTTCTACAAGAAGCTGGTTTAAGGTCTGTTCCCTTTCGTCATGCCCCCCTCCGAGACCGGCCCCCCTATGCCTTCCTACAGCATCGAGTTCGTCAATGAATATGATACAGGGGGCGTTCTTTTTGCCCTGAACAAAAAGGTCTCTTACGCGTGACGCTCCTACACCGACAAACATTTCTACAAAATCTGAGCCGCTGATGCTAAAGAAAGGAACATCTGCTTCACCTGCAATCGCGCGTGCAAGAAGAGTTTTTCCTGTGCCTGGAGGTCCCATCAGAAGAACCCCTTTGGGTATTCGTCCTCCAAGACGTGTAAACTTTTTAGGCTCTTTCAGGAACTCAATAATTTCACCAAGCTCTTCCTTTGCCTCGTCGATTCCCGCAACATCGTCAAATGTTACTTTTGTTGACTTGTCAGATTGCAGCCGCGCGCGACTCTTGCCAAATGAAAGCGCCTTACCCCCTCCAGCCTGCATTTGACGCATAAAAAATATCCATATCCCTATGAGAACAATCATGGGAAGCCATGAAACAAAAATAGATATATACCAGGGTGACTCGGATGGCGGTTTTGCATTGATAGACACTCCTTTTTGCCTGAGAATCTTGATAAGATCGGCATCCTGGGGCGCAAATACCTTAAAGCGATTGCGGTTTATATCTGTGACAGAGAGTTCCTGGCCCTGTATCACCACCTCAGACACCCTTTCATTTTCCACCATGGCAAGAAAATCCGTGTAAGTGATCTTAGTTTCAGGTATGCGCTGCTGGTTGAAAAGATTATATAGCATTACCATCATCAAAGTGATGACTATCCATAAAGCAAGATTTTTATAAAATGGGTTCAAAAGATAATACCTCCATAAAAGACTATTTTTTAATTGAGCAAAAGAGAACGTTTTTCAAAGCCTCAAATCGCCGGCTCGCATAAATATTAATCATTATTGTTAATTAGGCAAGTATAAGTTCGGCCTTTAGCACAATTCTCGTTGAGGGTTTAATCTTAACTGAATCATCAATTCTTAGACCAACAACCCAGATAATTTTACCTTTGCTAAGCAGGATCGGATATCGTAATCGCTTAGGCCTTGGGATTTTATTGTTTATAAAAAAATTTTTCACCTTTTGGGTGCCTGCCATACCAAGTGGCTGGAAATAATCACCAGGCCTAAATGACCTAAGAATTAGAGGAAAGGAAACATTAACCATATCAAAAAAAGCAATATTATGTCCAGCGCAATGGATATCAGGCAGGTTTTTAATATTGATTTTAGAAAATTTCAGATTCAGGTCTATCTCTTTTATATATACTGATTCAGGTTTATTACCCGGTTTTATGATGCTGTATTCAAAAGAAACCGGTTCAATATTGCCGGCCTTTATATTCAGGTCCCGCAACCTCTTTTTTTCTTTTGAAAAGCAAAGAAGGTCTTTGTTTCGTCCAATCCTGATACGGTCTGGAAGATCGATGCTGGCAAAGGACTTCCCGCTTCTCAAAAGACTAACTGCTGAGTCTATGTGAGAAAATGTAATGCACCTTAAATCCCCTTTTACTGCGGCAATTGCTTTTCTTATCACCCTTCTTTGCGCCGCAGGATCTATTTCACCGATTTTTGCCGCTGAAAGGATGATCTTATCATTCTGGATGGATATAGTAGATTTTTTGAATATTGAATTTATATTATTTTCAATCCATTTTTCTTCACATCTTATAATTAAAGAAAGACGGTTAAGGGTTTCGACTATCCTGGGATTGTATGATCCTTTTAGCAAAGGGATTAATTGATGACGCACTCTATTCCTGAGGTACCTCATATCATTGTTGGATTTGTCGGAAACGTACCTTAATTCTTTTGCCTCTATAAAATCAATGATTTCGGATCGTTTCACATTTATCAAAGGTCGGACAATCTGCCTGTCACTGTTTTTGCAGTTTCTTACGGGGGGTATCCCTGCAATACCGAGAGGACCGCTTCCTCGAAGCAAATACATCAATACAAGTTCCGCATTATCATCAGAATGATGGCCGAGAGCAATTTTGTTGAATCCGTTTTTTTCCGCAACCTGGTCATAAAAGGCATAGCGGACATGTCTGGCTGCTTCTTCCAGAGAAAGTTTATGCTGTTTCTGATATTTGCGAACATCCTTTTTCTTAATATAACAGGGCAGATTAAGCTGTTTGGCAAGGGATGCAACAAATTCCGCGTCATTATCCGAATCTTTTTTGCGGAGGCAGTGATTAAGGTGAGTAATACCCAGAGTGCATGATAACTCGGGAGCTAACGAAAGCAATATATGGAGAAGAGCGACGGAATCAGGCCCTCCTGACACACATATCAGCACAGAATCACCGGGTTGAAACATCCTGTAAGCTGCAATTGTCTGTTTTACAACAGAAGTTGAACAAAATTGAGCATTTTTCAAAGGTCTCATTGTTATAGCCTTTGAGCGATGCTGGCATGAATCAACTCGGATCTTTTTTTGCTCCATACTCCTACAATGCCGGAACGGACGGAAACCTCGGTAATCCTGTCTGTTATCATTGCAATTTTTATTTTAACCGGTGTTTTGTCGGAGCACTTGCCTTTAATTGTTGCGGTAATACCGACCGGTGTTTTGTCTGTGATAGTTATTTTAAGGCTTTTTAAAGCCGCAGTGCAGGCAATGATTGTTTTATCAAGAGATGCTTGATACGATTTTTTTAATTCGCCGCACTTATAGGTGTAAACTGCAGCGCCGGTGCCAACTCCGGCAACAAAGAATTCACAGCCGGTGATTATAAGGCAACAGGCTAATAATGTCGGTATCAAAAATTTTTGTATCATAAATTTATTATTAATGATTTTGCAAAAATCAGCAAGAAATAATTTAAATAAAACTATGATGGCGTCGTAAAAAGTCCAACATACCCCTTAACCGTCATTCCCGCGAACAGCCTAATTCGGTCTGTCTGATTAAGGCATAATGACAAATGGCTGATTTTTTTTGAGTCTGTAAATGCTGAAATCTCTTTTGTCAAAAGTCACGACATTTCGTATTCCGGTATCCATGGCCAGGCATACAATTGTAGCATCAGTGTAATCCATTGGCAGATCTGAGTATTTTTTTTTAAGAGTCCTTACTTTTTTTAAGCTCTCATCACTGGCAGGAATCAGTTCAATCACTGATTTTAGAACAAAATCGATGGCCGCAGTTTGAGCTTTAACCGAAAAATTTAACAGATAAAGAACTTCCGTCAACACCGCTTCTGTTGAATAAAGTTTCCCGGAATAATCCTTAAACCATTGTACACATCTAGTA
>JABMRH010000012.1 GCA_013202725.1 Desulfobacteraceae bacterium | reverse complement strand
CCGCAGGTAATGATTGACGCCTTTATCGCCACAGAGGATGCAAGATTCTTAAAGCACAAAGGAATAGATTTTTTCAGCATTGTCAGAGCTTTTTTAAGAAATATCGAAGCAGGAACCATTGTCCAGGGCGGCAGCACTATTACACAACAGGTTACAAAGTCCTTTTTTTTAACGCCGGAAAGAAGTTATAGCCGGAAAATAAAAGAGGCTACCCTGGCATATAGAATCGACAAAACATTTACTAAAGAAGAAATCCTTTTTTTGTATTTAAATCAAATATACCTGGGACATGGGGCATATGGAGTAGAGGCGGCTTCCGAGAATTATTTCGGGAAACCGGTCAAAGAGCTTAACCTTGCCGAATGCTCTGTTTTGGCCGGATTACCACAGGCTCCCAGCCGATATTCCCCTTTCAGATATCCTGAAAAAGCAAAACAGCGCCAGATATATGTATTAAATCGGATGGTTGCCGAAGGCTATATAACCAATATTCAAGCCACGGAAGCCATAAATGCAAAGCTTGATATAAAGCCGAGGCGCAACTGGTTTATTCAGGAAGCTCCTTTTTATACAGAACATATAAGATGTTACATTGAAAAAAAATATGGCCCTGACACCTTATACAGAGAGGGGCTAAAAATTTATACTGCCGTCAATATCGATATGCAAAAAACAGCCCGGGCTGAAATAGAAAAAGGCTTAAAAAGCCTTGATAAACGTCAGGGTTACCGTGGACCTTTAAATCATATCGCTATGGAAGAAATTGAAGCATTTTCACAAGAGATTCAAAACGAGCTGGACAAAGACCCTGTCACAGAAGGAAAAATCGTCACCGGCATTGTAATCTCGCTTGACAATATTAATAATACTGCAACTGTTCGCATGGGAACTGCTCAGGGTATAATAAAAATTGCAGATATGCGCTGGGCAAGAAAACCAGACCCCGAGGTCCCCTACTATGAATGCAGAATCGAACATCCGGGAAATGCGCTGAAAATAGGGGATATTATTTTGTCCAGGATTAAAGGTAAAGCAGCGGATTCTGACATATGGGAGCTTGCCCTTGAACAGAAACCGGATGTTCAGGCTGCCTTACTGTGTATTGAAAGCGAAACAGGTCTTGTAAAGACAATGATAGGGGGCCTGGATTTCAGGGAAAGCCAGTTTAACAGAGCCACGCAATCAAGGCGACAGCCGGGTTCGGCTTTTAAGCCGATAATATATGCGGCGGCGCTTGACAAGGGATATACCCCTGCAAGCATGATAATTGATTCCCCTATTGTTTTTCAAGATACGGAACGTGACTTCACCTGGAAACCTAAAAACTATGGAGAAAAATTTTACGGCCCCACCCTTTTTCGCGATGCTCTTGCAAAATCGCGCAATGTTGTAACTATTAAGATTCTAAGAGATATTGGCATTGACTATGCTATAGATTACGCAGGAACACTCGGTATTACCTCAAAATTAAACAGAGATCTTTCATTAGCCCTTGGTTCTTCAGGCGTGTCCCTGCTTGAACTGGTCAGGGCTTACTCGGTTTTTGCCAATTCCGGCTATCTTGTGGAACCTGTCTTTATTACGAAGATTGTTGACCGGGATGGAAATATTATGGAAGAAATAAAACCTGAAAAGAAAAAGGTAATAGAAGAGAGCACGGCCTATATCATGACAAGCCTTCTCGAAAGTGTGGTCAAACACGGAACCGGCCATAGGGTGCGTGCGTTAAACAGGCCTGCTGCAGGCAAAACCGGCACAACTAATAATCTGCATGACGCCTGGTTTGTGGGGTATACGCCACGTTATATTACAGGAACCTGGGTGGGTTTTGATGATGTAAATTGCCTTGGGACGGCGGAAACAGGCTCCAGGGCGGCAAGCCCTATATGGCTTGGCTTCATGAAGAAAATACTTAAAGATAAACCTGTCAGGGTTTTTCAGGTGCCGGAAGGTGTTGTGTTTTCAAAAATCGATGCTGAAACAGGTCTGCTGCCTTCTGCTGAGTCTAAAAAGACAATTTTTGAATGTTTCAAGGATGGAACGGTTCCAACAGAATATACAAAAAAACCGGATTCTATAACAGAGCCGGAACAGTTTTATAAATCAGACATGTAGGGGTCAGGGGTCGGAGGTCAAGGATCAGGAGGCGAGGTTTTTGGCTTTTTACGAAACCATCTTTATTAATGTTCATAACAAGTTGAAAAAGGAGGATTTCTATGAGGTTAAATAAATTCTTTGCTGTTTTTATCGGGATCTGCGCATTTTTGATTATAACGCTTACATTTTCTGCACAATCATTTGCAAAAAGGAAAATTTACAAGTTCGGAGGCGGGCCTGCCGGCGGAACATTCCAGTTCATGGCCGGAGGTATAGCCACTTATGGACCGGTTAAGGCGATAAAAGAATTCAGAGTGCTGGCAGGAGCATCAGCCGGTTCAGTAGAAAATTTAAGATCGGTTAATTCCGGTAAATACTCTATGGGAGTAGTATATTCCGGCCATGTGTTTCTTGGCAAAAACGGAATGCTGAAAAATGACCCAATAAAATACAATGACGTACTGGCTGTCGGCTATTTCTATGGCGCCCCGGCCCAGCTTGTTGTCCGGGCCGATTCAGAAATCAAAAGCGCAATGCAACTAATCGGGAAAAAGGTCGGCGTTGGAAACGCCGGTTCCGGAGCATACGCCAATTGCGACATGTTCTTTAACCATCTTGGCATCTGGGATAAAATTGAAAGAAACGCCATGGGTTACAACGATGCGGCCACCGCATTTGGAAACGGTCAACTGGACGCCTTCTGGCTGTTTACCGCATTCCCGAGCGGAGCGGTTATTATGGCTGCGCAGACAAACGATATAGCCCTTGTCGATCTCGGAGCAGACGCTGAAAAAAGCGGATTTATTAAGAAATATCCTTATTTTTCAAAGTTGGCTGTACCGGCGGGCACATACAGAGGGGTCAATTATGATACTCCATCATTCCAGGATTCATGTCTATGGGTAGCTAATTCAAAGGTTCCTGCGGATGTGGTTTACAAGCTTCTATCGCTCATTTACACAGACGAAGGGCTTGCGCATATGAGAAACGTAAAAAAGACCGCAAAGGCCATGAGCATCAAGGACGGTATCAAAGGCATCGTAACGCCTATGCATCCAGGCGCCATCAAATTCTGGAAAGAAAAAGAAATATTGAAATAGTTCATATAAAGATAAGGGCGGTATGAATCAATACCGCCCTTTTTTCATGCTCAAATCCCGGGGAATAAAGTGTACAGCAAATTAAACAGGTTTGAAAAAATAATATTTGATATTTTATCTGTCTCCATGGTTCTTTTTTACTGCTATTCCGCAGTGTTGAGACCAGCAGCCACCCAGTATCACCGCGGGATATATATCATTATTACCTATATTCTCGTTTTTTTGCTTTACAAGTCCAAATCATGCCTGATGCGTGTTGTAGATTACATCCTGATATTTCTTTCCATATCCACTATTGGGTATTGGATGCTGAATTTTGAAGTTATAAACTACCGCACAGGCGCTGAAACCCCTGTTGACATGGCCGTTGCCGTGGTTGGGGTTTTAATCGGAATCGAGCTTGCCAGGCGGGTAGTCGGCATGTCCTTTGTAATAATCGGCACATTGTTGCTAATATACGGGATCTATGGGCAATATGCCCCGGATCTTTTCGCACATCCCGGCGACACGTTCCCGTCCCTATGCACAACCATATTCTATAAAAGCGACGGCGTATTCGGCATAATGGCCAATGTTCTGGCAACCTATGTGCTCTTGTTTGTGCTCTTCGGGGCTTTTTTGAAAAAGTCCGGAGCCCAGAAATTCTTCATAGATTTTCCACTGGCTTTAGTTGGTCATAAAATAGGAGGGCCGGGCAAGGTTGCTGTTGTCGCAAGCGGTCTTTTCGGATCCATATCAGGAAGCGCTATAGCCAACACGGTTTCCACCGGAGCTTTCACAATTCCAATGATGAAAAAAGCGGGCTTCAAACCCCATATTGCGGGCGCTATAGAGCCTGCCGCTTCAATCGGCGGCATGTTCATGCCTCCCATTATGGGAGCCGGCGGCTTTATTATGGCAGAGCTTACCGGCCTGCCCTATTCCAGAATAATGCTGGTCGCCCTGTTCCCTGCCTTGCTATATTTTTTCAGTGTCTTTGTCATGGTCCATTACGAAGCTAAAAAGCACAACATCGTTGGTGAAAGATACCAGTACGGCGCTCTTGAGATCCTGAGAAAACAATGGTTTTATGCCCTGCCGCTTATCGTGATAACGGTCTTCATGCTTTACGGCTTTTCGGCCGGATACTCGGCCATTCTTGGTATTGTATCCTGTCTTGTCATCAGCTGGTTCAGGAAAGAAACCCGTATTGGCATAAAAAGATTTATTGAGGCCTCCAGGGACGGAGCGGAAAACAGCCTTAAAATCGGCGCCACAGTGGGAGTTATCGGTATTATAATCGGAGTGCTCACCTTTACCGGGCTTGTGCTTACCTTTGCTGATATCGTAATCCAGCTTGCACATGGAAACCTCTTTTTAACGATTCTGCTTATCGCGCTTGCCTCTCTTGTGCTTGGCATGGGGGTGCCTGTAACCGCAGCATACCTTATCACCGCCGTTGTTGCCGTGCCTGCTTTAACTCATATTGGCGTAAACGATATCGCGGCCCATATGATCGTGTACTGGCTGTCCCAGGACTCCAACATTACCCCGCCTGTCTGTATCGCCGCATTTGCAGGCGCAACCATTGCGGGCGCTAATATGTGGAGAACCGCCTTCTCTGCCTTTAAATTCGCCAAGTTCCTGTATGTTGGGCCATTTTTATTCGGTTATGTGCCAGGTTTCTCGCTGCAGGGTGATACAATGGATATTATTAAAGTATTTATCCTTATTATAATCGGCACATATTTGTTCGCTTATTTAATGAGCGGTATCTGGGTTAAGGATATAAAAAAATTGTTCAAAAAATCTCAGACAGGATAAGTTTTGATGTTTTAATCCTGAACATCCTGTTAATCCTGTCAAAGAACTCTCTTTGAAAGGCCTAAAATGATAATTCCAAGTGTTGAAATCAAAAAAATACTTTATGCTACCGATCTTTCTGAAAATTCCCGTTATGCTTTTGCTTACGCCGCAAGCCTTGCCGACCGTTATGGAGCGCAACTTGTTCTTCTTCATGTGTTGCCTGAACTCCCGAAAGTTGACGCAAGGGTTATCGGTTATATTGAAGAAGCCATGTGGGAAGAAATCAAGATGAAAAACATATTGTATGCAAAAATGACTCTCACGGGCAAGAAAAGAGGCAATGTTGCCATAAGAGAAGCTTTGGAGCGGTTTTGTGAAGATACAAAGGATAAATATGAGGGCGACTCCCTGGTTGCCGATGAGATTATCATTAAAAGGGGCAATCCTGTTGAACAGATTGTAAAAGTGGCTGAAGAACAAAACTGCGATCTTATTGTAATGGGTCGTTACGGTCACGGAACCCTCAAAGATGCGATGATTGGAAGCACAGCGCGTCGTGTGTTACGGCGGACTCAAAAGGCTCTCTTTGTAGTGCGCCTGCCTGAGGATAACAACTGAAACAGCTTCTACTTAATCAACTACCAGCATGTCCTCCGCAAGTGTCATGTCGGGGATAATCTCAATCGATCTGATGTGAAATTTTGTTTTAAGAATTTCGATATTTCTGTTTTTCAAGCCCCTCATTTTGGAAATATTCTTCGGATTGACCTTTATCGAAATCATATCATTCTTTTTCGATTCCAGTATAGATACGGCTTTATCAAGAAATATCTCAGAATATACAAGGGCGCCAAAAGACGGATGGTATGGCCCTGCCAACATTGTTGACTCCTTATCAAGGCCTTCCGACGCCTGAAGCCCCATACGTATTACATTAATCCTGTTTTTTTTAAACAACAAATAAAGATTCTTTACAAGGGTTACGCATTGTTCAAGGGGCAACGGAACATATTCACCTTTTTTATACCAATCGGCAAGAAGGCTGCCGTCAAGAACCACGGTAGGATAAATCCTGACAAAATCAGGCTTCATCTCTGCAATCCTGCGACCGGTAAAAAGGGCGCCTGCCTCGTCATCACCGGGCAGTCCTACCATCATCTGAATGCCGATCTCATAGTTTCGTTCTTTTAACAAACAAACAGCTTTTTCTGTATCAACGGCAGTATGCCCCCGCCTGGACATGGCCAAAACACGGTCATCCATGGACTGAACGCCGAGTTCAATTGTCGCAACCGGAAATTCTTTCAAAATATCAAGCCGCTCATCATCTATGGAATCAGGCCTGGTGGAAAACCTGATGCTTTCAACCCTGCCTTCTGTTACAAATTTTGCGGCTTCATGAAGTAAGTACCTTATATCATCCTGTTTCAACCCCAGAAAATTCCCGCCATAAAATGCTATCTGAACTCTCCTTCTTTTTTCTCCCTTATAGTCGAGAAACCTGTTTATACATAAACTTATCTCTCCGGGTGATGGAATTTTCCGTTTTTCGCCGGTTATGGCTGTCTGGTTGCAGAAAACGCATTTATGAGGACACCCGATATGAGGCAAAAAAACAGGAATAATAAACGGCCGGTAATCACGGGCTGGATTCTGAATACCGGATAAAATCATCTTTCTTCTTTTTCTATAATTTCTAATGCTTTTCTTGCAGCATCCTGCTCGGCAACCTTTTTACTTTTGCCGATACCCTCCACAACTACTTCGTAAACCTTAAGTTGCACTCTAAATGTCTTGTCATGATCCGGGCCGCTTGCACTTATGACCCTATAAACAGGCGCCGCATTATGAGTTTCCTGAACAAGCTCCTGTATCCGGCTTTTGTAATCATGATCGGTTTCCGGGCCTGAAACAAGATGCAAAAGAGACGAAAAATGGGCGCTTATAATTTTAAATGCCGCATCAAACCCGCCATCCAGATATACAGCGGCAATAACGGACTCAAACGTATCAGCAAGAATCGATTTCTTCTCCTTACCGTTTGTCTGAATCTCTCCTTTGCCCAGTTTAATGTATCGACCCAGCTCTATTTTATGCGCAATGGTTGCAAGCTGAGATTCATTAACAAGAATAGCTCGCATTCTGGACAGATCGCCCTCATTCATATCCGGATATCGCTGCATGAGGATATGCCCGATAACAAGGTCTAATACGGCATCTCCCAAAAATTCAAGCCGTTCGTTATCCTTCATCTCTGTGTCAAGCTGTTCATTGACGAATGAACTGTGTCGGAGAGCCTCCTCAAGGATATTGATATTATTAAATTTATATAGAAAGTTTTGTTCAAATTCAGAAAGATCTATCTGT
>JABMRH010000134.1 GCA_013202725.1 Desulfobacteraceae bacterium | reverse complement strand
GACAATCCTGTAAAAAGTCTCGAAATCGTCATTACGGACTTGATCCGGCATCCAGAACGCATTGAAAATACTGGATTCCGGCTTTCGCCGGTATGACAAAAAATGTGTGTTTTCGACTTTTTACGAGTTCATCAAAATCGATAAAATTATATAAAGCCATTGTTGTTTAACTTAGCTTATGATACAAAATTTGCAATATTTTTGGAAGTATTACGAAAAAATATAGCGACCGATTATAGAATAACAAACAATTTATTTCGCAAATGGCTGATATGAAAAAAAATGGTTACAAATATATTTTTGGGCCTGTTCCATCAAGGCGGCTCGGCATATCACTTGGTGTGGACATTATGCCGCACAAAACCTGCAGTCTCAATTGTGTTTACTGCGAGTGTGGCAGAACGACCGATTTAACCATAAAAAGGGGTGAATATACCCCTATGGAGTCTATACGGGAAGAGCTCAAAGATTTTCTGTCAGGCAATCCAAAACTGGATTTTATTACCTTTTCAGGTTCAGGTGAACCAACATTGCATACCGGTATCGGTGAAATTGCCGGTTTTATAAAGGCGGATTATCCTCAATATAGGTTGGCCTTACTTACAAATGGCACACTTTTTTATCAAGGTAATGTCATAGAACAGGTCCTTGATATGGATGTTATTATTGCGTCACTTGATGCTGCAACTGAAAAAAATTTTATCAGAATAAATAGACCGCATCCAGGCCTTGACTTTAAGCAAATTGTCGATGGTTTAATTTGTTTAAGGGAAAATTTTTCCGGACAGCTCTGGATGGAAGTTTTTTTGGTGCCGGGCATAAACGATAATGAGATTGAGCTTAAAAAGATAAAGAACCTGCTTGCTAATATAAAACCTGATAAAATTCAAATTAATACTCTTGACAGGCCCGGCGCTGAAAACTGGGTGAGGCCGGTTGACAAAAAGCGATTAATAGATGCAAATAGATTTCTATCTGGATTTGAAGTTATTAAGGATTTTACTCCTGAAAAAAATAGCTTTATACTAAAAGAAAATGATTTCAGCAGATTTTTATCTACATTAAAACGCAGGCCATGTACAGATGAAGATGTCTCGCAAATTTTAGGTATTCACGTCAATGATGTAAAAAGGTTTCTTGAACCTCTAATAGAAAGTGGAAAGATCGAAAAAAAGGAGATGCCAAGGGGTATCTTTTATATGGCAAAGTAAAACAGCTCGGAATTTCTACAACCTATTGAATTTACAAAAAGTTACTGAAACTTAGATTTTTGCTTCGTATCTGGAATAATGGAATGGTGGAGTAATGGAATGTCGATTTTTAAAGGAATTTTCCCATTTCTTGATTTTTCTGTCAAGCCAAACTTCACCAATAAACCAGTGACTCATTATTCCAATATTCCACCATTCCAATTGTGAGCGAAGCGAACTAACTTGATGTGGGGGTAACAATGCCGCTTTATATATGGAAAGGTAAAGACAGTAAAAAACGGGTCCGAAAAGGTGAAATGGAAGCTTTGAGCGAAGAAGCTGTTCGGGTATATCTCTCTAAACTCAAAATAATTCCCGCAAAGATTAAAGAAAAACCAAAAGACATTTTTGAAAATGTCGCCTTTATGCAGCCCAAGGTGGTCCAGGCTGATGTTATACTTTTTTGCCGACAATTTTCTACTATGATCGATGCGGGTCTTCCGATAATCCAGTGCCTTGATATACTCCATTCACAACAGGACAATAAAACATTTAAAAAAATGTTAAAAGATATAAAAGAGTCTGTAGAATCCGGCGATACCTTTGCCGATGCTTTAAAAAAATATCCCAAAGAGTTTGACGATCTTTTTGTAAATATGATTGCAGCGGGTGAAGCCGGCGGTATCCTTGATATCATCTTGAGTCGGCTTTCAGCTTACATGGAGAAAGCGGCAAAACTTAAAGCCCAAATAAAAGGGGCTATGACCTATCCGATAGTAACCATGATTATAGCTGCGATCGTGGTCGCTATAATCATGGTTTTTGTTATTCCTGTATTTGAGGAGATGTTTTCAGGAATGGGCGGGGCCCTTCCAATGCCGACTCAAATCGTTGTGAATATGAGCAGGTTTGTTAAGGGTAACATCCTGTATATAATCGCTGCTATAGCCTTTATAATATTTGCATTCAAAAGGTTTTATAAAACAGATAAAGGGCATGTCCTGATTGATAACCTGTCTCTCAAGTTGCCGGTAATGGGGATGCTGTTGCGCAAGGGCGCTGTTGCCAAGTTTACACGCACCATGAGTACTATGTTAAGCAGCGGGGTTTCAATTTTAGACGCTCTCGATATTGTCGCAAAAACAGCCGGTAACAGAACAATTGAAGCAGCGATATATGACGTTCGTTCCGGTATTACCGAAGGCCGCACAATGTCCGATCCTCTCTCTGAAAGCGGGGTTTTTCCGTCAATGGTATGCCAGATGATATCGGTAGGGGAATCTACAGGAGCGCTGGATGAAATGTTGAAAAAGATTGCGGACTTTTATGATGAAGAGGTTGATCAGGCAGTGGAAAACATGACCGCATTGATAGAGCCGTTCATGCTGGTATTTCTTGGTGTTGTCATTGGAGGCCTCGTTGTTTCAATGTACCTCCCAATATTCAAGATGGCGGCAGCTATGGGTTGATACTATCTTCTTTTGCAAAGCTCTCTTGACACTCATCTGTAAATAAGTTAACAAATTAAGTTTAATCCTTTGATGTTACCATTGACTATAGCTTGCTGAATTAACAAACAAAGCTCGGACCACTTTTGGATTTGATTGACATGAACAAAACAAACGATATTCTCGAGCAACGAAGAAAGAAACTTGAAGACTTAAAAAAGAAAAACATTAATCTTTTTCCAAACGATTTTATTGTTACAAACACGGTAAAAGATGTTGTTACTGAAATAGAAAACACACCTGATTCCATCACGGAAAATGATCCTGTTTTTGTTCTTGCAGGACGTATGATGGCAATAAACCGATTCGGTAAAGCCGCCTTTGTAAGATTCAGGGATCGCACAGGACAGCTTCAGGCATATATCAGAAAAGACAGGATTGGCGACGAAGCATTTTCTCTGTTCAAACAGCTCGATATTGGAGATTTTATCGGCATAAAAGGAGGAATGTTTAAGACTAAAACAGGAGAGTGGACTCTGCTGGCTAATGAAATAAAACTTGTTTGCAAGGCAATAAGACCTCTACCGGAAAAATTTCATGGGCTTAAAGATCCTGAAAAACGTTATCGCCGGCGCTACATTGATTTGATAATGAATTCGAATGTGCGTGATATATTTATGAAACGCAGCAAAATTGTCCAGGAGATACGCACATTTCTTCTTAAGCGTGATTTTCTTGAAGTAGAAACTCCCATGATGCAACCAATCCCTGGAGGCGCGGAAGCCACGCCGTTTAAAACCTACCATAATGCTCTGGGGATGAATCTGTTTTTGCGTATTGCTCCTGAGCTATATTTAAAGCGTCTCATCATAGGCGGATTTGAAAAGGTTTTCGAGCTTAACAGAAATTTCAGGAATGAGGGGGTTTCAACACGGCATAATCCTGAATTTACCATGCTTGAGTTTTACCAGGCATATGCTACTTATAACGATTTGATGGATTTGACCGAAGAAATGTTAAGGTCTACAGCCATAAATGTTACAGGCTCAGCATTAATAACATACGATGGGAATAGTATCGATTTGGGACGCAAGTGGCGTCGTATGCCGCTGTTGACAGCTATGGAGGAAATCGGAGGCATTGATCCGGGCCTGCTTGAGGACAGGGCAAAACTGCTTAATTTTGCTTCATCAAAAGGTATCCATATAACACAGAAAACAGGAGCAAAAAATGCTCATTTGGCGAAAATTATTGCAAAACTGTTTGATATTTTAGTGGAACCAAAACTGATTCAACCTACATATATTACCGGATATCCGGTTGAAATTTCCCCTCTTTCCAGGAAAAACGACAATGACCCCACAATAACCGACCGATTTGAACTCTTCATCGCCGGGCATGAAATCGCCAATGGATTTTCTGAGCTTAATGATCCCGACGACCAGAAAGAGCGTTTTCTTCAACAGGTTGCAGACAGGGAAGCGGGAGATGAAGAGGCCCATTATATGGATGAAGATTATATCAAAGCATTGGAATACGGCATGCCTCCAACTGCCGGCGAAGGAATAGGAATAGACAGGCTCGCGATGATTTTTACCGATTCTGCTTCCATACGTGAGGTTATTCTTTTTCCGCACATGAAAAGGGAGAAGAAGGACACCATCATCGTTTAATTATGACTTTTGAATATTTCATAGGCAACCGCTATCTGAGGGTAAAACAAACCTTCATTTCATTAATTACAATTCTCTCCATAGCAGGCATTACTATAGGTGTCATGGCCCTTATTATAGTAATTGCAGTTATGTCCGGAGCCGAGTCTGAATTCAGGTCCCGTATCCTTGGTGTTGAATCGCATGTTATGATAATGCGTTATGGCAGCGCATTTACAGATTACCGTCGGATAATTAAAGATATTGAAAAAATCGATGGAGTGAAAACAGCATCCCCTTATGTTTTCAGTCAGATTATGCTTCGTTCATCATCCCGTGTGTCAGGGGCTGTTTTAAGAGGGATAGATCCCGGATTTGCCGGCCAGGCAATAAAAAGCCTTGACAAAACTTTTCTGAAACAAAGGTTAACACAAAATCAAGATACAGGCACATTTGCTTTTGTGCCGGGAATTATTTTAGGCCGGGAGCTTGCCCGAAATTTAGGTGTAATGGAAAACGATATTATTTATCTGATTTCACCGAGGGGAATGATTTCTCCTGTTGGGCATATACCTGCAATGAAACGATTCAGGGTAACAGGGGTTTTCGAGTCCGGAATGTATGAATATGATACATCTCTTGCTTATGTACACATAAAAGATGCACAGTCTATCCTGCATATCGGAGACTCGGTAACCAACATCGGTGTTCGTGTAAAGGATATTTACAAAGCAGATAATATAGCGGAAAATATTGCGGAAAAGCTTAACCAAAAATATAAAACCGGGTCATATTG
>JABMRH010000133.1 GCA_013202725.1 Desulfobacteraceae bacterium | reverse complement strand
TTTTGAAAAGCATAATCAAGGACTACTAAATTAGAGCCATCAAAAAAGCCCAACAAACGGTACGCTTCGCCTCCAGATTTAACTCGAACTTCCCAAATATCATCCGTATTGACGAGTTTTTTGAAATATTGTTTTGGCACCATGGGAAGATATTCTATCAGACTCAGGACCCAAGACACTTTTTTAGCATGCTTGGATGGTAACAAATCCAAAAACTTTTCAACTGGGCAATGACCAGTTGAAGTCCGATAGAAAATTATTTTTCTCATAATATATTTTATGTTAACATGGACGTTAACAATGTCAAGGATAAAAAGGATAGGATAAGAATCGGTGTTTTAAGGAACAGCGAACGCCTGAATTCAGCGGATGCAAACAGTGAAGGTAATGAGCCTTGAGAACCACAGAGATATGTTGAAGTCTATGACTTTAAAAATTTGAACAGGCTGTTTGCATTCCGCTGGAATGAGTGGTTAGGCTTTTAATGGTCCCTATTTATCTTCTTGCCTATGCCTAAAAAAACTCAATCCATGAAAGGAGGGAATGTAGCTTAAACGTGAATCGGATTTGTCCAATTCACGCGGAACCAATACAACCCTATGTTCATATCTTCCTAGGCATCACTGTTTCTATAAAATGTTTCTGAACCGCCTTCCTTATAAGCTCCCGCTTCTCAGGCGGAAATTCTTGCAGGAACTCTTCCAGCTCGTTGCTATACCTCTTCTTAGGGCTTTCAGCCATCCAGTCTTTCGCTGTTTTTCTTTTATAGTCAGCGGGATAACGTTCAGATTCCAACCCTCCATCAATTGTTCTTGTCGGGAAATATTTTGCAGCTTCTTTCATAAGTTTACGACTTTCCCCTCGTATCTTTCTCGTTAAAAGCTCCCGCTTCTCAGGCGGAAATTCTTGCAGGAACTCTTCCAGCATTTCCTCTTCTCTAGTCCTCATCTTAGGGGCCCCAACTGTTAATCCAATATTTGATTTATGTTTCTTTGAACTCTTACTAAATATTCTCTGGAACTTGTTGATTAAACTCATAGCTCTTTTACCTCCTATAACATAAAATCGGGTTTTCAGCCTAACGTCTCCGCATCACCTACAAGCAGGGTAACGGGCATTTGTAAATGCTACGTTTTCCTCAAACTTGGCAAATGTTACAGCCGCCCGACCCTGCTTGTTAGAGTGTATGCGGTTGTTAGGCAAAGAAGTTGAAATATTAATATGTTACATCTATGCATCAACAAACTCATGAAAGGAAACTTTTAACCTATGGACGTTCCCATCGTCCTCCCAACTTTAAAAGTTGAATGCGTCCCCCTGTTTCTCCTTCGTTAGCAGGTTTGCATGCTCCAATGCAGATCAACGGTTCGATTGTCGTCCCCCAATGACGTGGTTTTCCGAGAACTCGTCATGCAATATCAAATACTTATCTAAGGCTCGGTCGACCTATTTCTTCCAAAATTGCCACCACTTGTTTTTGCGAGCGCTGGCCGTCCTCAGCCGCAGATTCTTTTCCCAATTCTCACCCTCTTCGCGAGTATTCGTTTTGTCATCAATTCCCTTGTTTTTATTCCACCACTGCTTCCATTTTGCTTGATTCTGTCCAAAGTCCTGTCCTGTTATCTTCCGCAGCGACTTGACTGCTTCCTTTTTGACATGCCGGTCTTTTAATGCCGCAATGAGCGGCTCAACCGCACGGGTATCTATTTTCCCTACCCTTAGTGCCACAGCGGCACTCCTGCGTCCCTCATCATCACTGCCTTCGAGGTAAGCGACGAGTATTTCAACGTTTATCCTATTGAGTTTGTCCGCGATCTCGCTGACAGCGTTTGAGATATCAGAAATGCGTGCAAGCCAGTTTGGACTTGAGTCTGGTATGCGCCTCAACGAATCCATATTTTGCTCGATTGTGTCACCTATCCGGCGGGATTCTTCGCTCAGCATGCGGAACAGAGGCGCCTTCTGAGGGAGGTGGGGCCTACTAGGATGAATGCTATTTTCGAAAACAACCACGGATACAGGATATACCGTATTATAAGTGCTATAAAGGCTCTTCAAGTTTTTTTCAAGTTGAGCCACAAGATGCTTTTTATCGCTCATAGTAATCCTTCTTATTATTTAAATATCGTGACTAACATTATTATTATCAGGTCAATTTGCCCTGATAATATGATATTGACTGGGTTTTCGGGCGAATTTGCCCTGTGTCAATATCAGTCTTGATTTAAAAAAAGGTTGGTATATAATCACCTTAAAAACGCAAAATAAGCATCAGTATTTAGAGGAATTGATTCGAAATAAAACTATTTTATTATGAGCATGTCAACACAAAAAGAGCGCAAGCTAATGGACAAAGTTCGGGATGTAATGCGTCTTCATCACTACTCAATTCACACTGAAAGAACTTATTGCGACTGGATAAAACGATATGTGTTGTTTCATAAAATGAAATCCCGAGAGGATCTGACGGAAGGGGAACATAAGATTGAGTTGTTTTTAACGGATCTTGCCGTAAATAAAAACGTATCCCCGGCAACGCAGAATCAGGCGCTTAATGCCTTGGTATTTTTATATAAAAAGGTATTAAAAGATCCTTTGGAAAAGCAAATCAATTCAATCCGCGCATCCAAAAAATTAAATGTTCCCGTAGTAATGACCCGTGAAGAAACCGCTAAAGTCATGTCTCTGATAGAAGGGACGTCCCAGTTGGTGGTAAAACTGATATATGGAAGCGGGCTGCGAATTTCAGAAGCCATCCGGTTGCGTGTGCAGGACATAGATCAAAAAATGAAAACCGTTACGGTACGCTCCGGAAAAGGAAATAAAGACCGGGTAACGACATTTCCGGCATCGGTCATTCCTTTTCTGCAAAACCACCTGACTAAAGTAAAAGCGTTGCATGAAAATGACTTGTCAAAGGGATACGGTGAAGTATATTTGCCAAATGCACTTTCGCGCAAATATCGAAATGCGGTAACCGAATGGGGGTGGCAATATGTTTTTCCCGCATCCACATTGTCCACGGATCCGCGCAGCGGGATTGTGCGACGGCATCATATCGATCCAAGTGTTATTAATAAAGCCATCAAATCAGCCGTACGGAAGGCAAGCCTGAACAAACGAATCAGTGCCCATACATTCCGTCACAGTTTTGCAACCCACCTGCTGCAAAAGGGCACGGACATCCGGACCATTCAGGCACTGTTGGGGCATAATGACGTTTCTACCACCATGATTTACACCCATGTCCTTCAGCAGGGTGGACAAGGCGTGATAAGCCCTCTTGATGACCTTGATATCTGAAAGTCGCACAAAGGTTTCTTAAATGGTTGTTAAAAAACAGGGCAGGGGACGGCCCAGGATTGTCCCTTTTCATAACCGGGGTGATGCATGTTGCCGGCTTGCCGGCTTTATTGCCTTAAGTGCGTTATACTCTTTACTTTTTGTCTTATATAGATCCCACCGTAATTGCAGATTTATCCAGAAATCCTCTAACATACCGAAAAACTTGGCAAGGCGCAAGGCAGTGCTTGGAGTTATTCCCCTTTTTTTGTTTACAATTTCATTAACACGCTGATAGGGAACATGTATGGAATAAGCCAGTTCTCTTTGTGTAATACCCATGGGGATTAAAAATTCCTCAAGAAGCATCTCGCCTGGATGGGTTGGTTCTCTACGACTTGGTATTCTAACCATTTTCTTTCCTTTTTATTCAATGATAATCTGTAATTTCAACTTGATAAGGACCGTTCGTTGCCCATTTGAAACAAATTCGATACTGATCATTTATGCGAATGCTGTTTTTTCCAAATTTTATGGATAACCATATTTCTTTATTGTTCAATCAAGAAGCCATTTCCATAGTCGCCGATTTTTTATTGGCTGTGGTATTTCTGCATCCGGCCAGTCGTCTGTGATAAGCGTGTAAACGGACATCCCTGAACGATATATCGTTCAATAAGTCATGGAAAATGTATGTTATACCTTTAAAGCTCCCCGCCGCCCCGCTAGAACGGGATGTCCGCTTTGCTCCGACAAACAGCGGGAAATGCGCTCGCTTTTGCGGTTCAGCATTAAAGACGCCATCGTCATGGTTGTGAGCTTGTGAGGGGCATAAATAAGGGGATAAAGAATAAGCCTTGACAAACAGAAACCTATGTCTTACTTTGCAATACATGAAAACGGCACCTTTAACAATCCGATTGGACAATGACCTTGATGTCTTATTATCCAAGGCCAGCAAGCGATCTGGTAGAAACCGAAGCGAAATTGCTCGCGAGGCTT
>JABMRH010000011.1 GCA_013202725.1 Desulfobacteraceae bacterium | reverse complement strand
TATTGTTTTAACCGGTCCAAATTCGAAGGTCACAAGCGGAAACAATTTTATTTCAGGCGAAAAAATAACCATGTACAGATCTGATGACCGCATGATAGTTGAAGGCGGCAAAGAAAAACGGGTTGAAGCTGTATTTTATTCCAAAGAAAAAGGTATAATAGATAAGTAACTAAAGTTATGGAAAAATAAAAACTATCACGAAAGCACGAAATGAGGAAAGTACGAAACAGAAAAAGTTTAAAGTTTCGTGTCTTCGTATTTTCGTGCTTTCGTGATAAATATAATTTCTTCTAAATATGAAAACTTTGTCTCTCCAAAAACTGGTAAAGATCTATAATGGGAAGCTGGTAGTAAACTGCATAAGTCTGGATGTTGAAAGCGGCAGTGTTGTCGGCCTTCTTGGCCCTAACGGCGCCGGCAAAACCACTACTTTTTATATGACTATTGGAATTATAAAGCCTGATGAAGGGAAGGTTTTTATTGACGATGAAGATATCACAGATTGCCCTATGTATATGAGAGCCCGCAAGGGTGTTGGATATCTTCCTCAGGAGCCTTCCATATTCAGAAAGCTCTCTGTAAAACAAAATATTTTAGCCATTCTTGAAGCGCTGTCTATCTCAAAGTCGGAACAAAATTATCGCGCAAACATGCTTCTTGACGAACTGGGCATCAAGCACCTTGCAGATCAAAGGGCTAATATGCTTTCAGGAGGGGAGCGGCGGCGGCTCGAAATCACGCGCGCATTAGCTGCCAACCCGTCATTTATTTTACTGGACGAACCTTTTGCAGGCATTGATCCTCTGGCTGTTGTTGATATCAAAAACATAATCGGACACCTTAAAAAACGAGGAATTGGAATCTTGATATCCGATCATAATGTCAGGGAAACGCTTGAAGTTTGCGGCAAGGCATATATATTAAATGAAGGGAAAGTTATTGAATCGGGCAGTCCGGAAAAGATAGCTTCCAGTGAAATAGCCCGGCGTATATATTTAGGGGACAAATTCAGATTATAAAATGACGCTTGAATTACGACAACAGCTCAAATTATCCCAGCAGCTTATCATGACTCCGCAGCTCCAGATGGCTATTAAGCTCCTGCAGCTATCCCGCCTGGAACTTATGGATACTATCCAACAGGAACTGGAGGAAAATCCAGCGCTGGAAGAGGCGATAGATGTCGCTGCTGAAGAACAGTCTGCAGAGCAATCTGAAGCTGTGACTGCTGAAAAACCGATTAAAGAGGTTACAATAGAAGAAAAAATCAATGATAATATTGACTGGAGCAATTATCTTGATGAATACAATTCGTCCGGCAGAATCCATTTTGAAAGCGAAAAGAAGACTGCGCTAAATTTTGAATCCTTTGTAGCACGCAAAGAATCTTTGAAGGAACACCTTCTCTGGCAACTGCTTATGACATTTCAGGAAAAGGAGGAACAAAGGATTGGAAGCTTAATTGTCGGCAATCTGGATAAAGACGGGTATCTAAAGGTTTCTGTCGAAGAGCTTGTTGCATCAAGCAAGTCAACAACTGAAAAAGTAAATAAAATTTTATCATTAATGCAGACTTTTGACCCGATCGGAGTATGCGCCAGGGATCTCAGCGAATGTCTCCTTATTCAGGCAAACCATTTCGGGCTTAATAATACTGTAGTAACCGATATTATCAGTAACCATCTCAAGTATCTTGAAAATAAAAATTATAAAGCCGTAGCAAGAGCGTTAAAAGTAAGCATTGAAGAGATTCTTTCCGCTGTAAATGTTATTAAAGGGCTGGAGCCAAGACCCGGACGGCAATTTTCCGATGAAGAGCCTCAATATATCATTCCGGATATTTTTATTTATAAATTGGAAAATGAGTTTGTGATAATGATAAACGATGAAGGAATGCCAAAACTCCGAATCAGCTCTTTTTATAAAAACGCAATAAAACGCGGAGAAAAGATCTCCGGCAGTGCCAAGAACTATATGCAAGAGAAAATGCGTTCAGCATCATGGTTGATCAAAAGCATTTATCAGCGCCAGAAGACTATTTACAGGGTTGTAGAAAGCATATTGAAATTCCAGCAAGACTTTTTCGAAAAGGGAATAGCATACTTAAAGCCGATGGTGCTAAAGGATGTGGCTCAGGATATAGGCATGCACGAATCAACAATCAGCAGGGTTACAACAAACAAGTATGCTCATACTCCCCAGGGTATTTTTGAATTGAAATATTTTTTTAATAGTTCTATTAATCGAATAGATGGTGAGGCAATAGCCTCTATCAGCGTTCAGGAAAAGATAAAGCAGATTATTGCTGGTGAAAATCCCAAAAAACCTTACAGCGATGATAAAATCTCGAAACTTTTGAAACAGCTGAATATTGATATTGCCAGAAGGACAGTAGCCAAGTATCGGGGAAGGTTAAAAGTGCTGCCATCAAGTAAACGTAAACAATTTTAGGGAGGTTTTTGCATGCAGACATCTGTAACTTTTAAAAATTTAGATTCCTCTGAAACTTTAAAATCATATGTTCAAGAAAAACTTAACCGGTTTGATAAATACTTGTACAATCCGGCAGAAGCAAAGGTTGTCCTTTCGGTTGAAAAGTTTCGTCATATAGCGGAAATCAATATTGTTGGCGACAGACTAAATGTAAACGGCAAAGAAGAAACAGGCGACATGTATTCGGCTATTGATATGGTTTTAGATAAGCTTGAAAAACAGATAAAGAAAAACAGGCAAAAAAACAGAGGACAGAGAGGCGGTTCAAAGGTCAGAGTAAAAGGCGCCTTTGTTGAAGACATTGCTTATACTGATATAGAGGTTGAGAAAGATGTCAAGATTAAAAATATCGAATATAAGCCAATGGATGTAGAAGAAGCTATAATGCAGATGGATCTTATAAACAGTGATTTTCTTGTGTTTACAAACGCCAGGACCAATCAGGTTAATGTTCTTTACGGTCGTAAGGATGGTCACTACGGCTTGATCCAGCCCGGCACAGTGTAAACTATTAACAAAAATTTTGGTGAATATTAAATGAAAATTCTTGAAGTTTTAGATAAAGAAGCAATCATTGTTGAGCTTAAATCGGATGACAAGAAGGGGGTACTTGAAGAACTTGTCACGCCTGCGGCCCGTATTGCCGGCGTAAATCATGAAGAAGTCATGCGAGTACTTCTGGAGAGGGAACGACTCGGCAGTACCGGTATAGGCGGAGGAATCGGCATTCCGCACGGCAAACTAAAGGGCCTGAAATCACTGGTGCTTGGTTTTGGTCTCAGCCGAAAAGGGGTTGACTTTGAATCTATGGACGGCAAGCCCACTCACATCTTTTTTCTTCTGGTTACACCGGAAAATTCCACAGGTCTTCATTTGAAATTGCTTGCCAGGATTTCCAGGATTCTTAAAAACGATCTTTTTAAGGAAAAACTGCTGGGGGCGGCCGGAAGAGATGAAATCCTTTCCATCATAAAGGAGGAAGAGGATAAGTTTTAAACACTTTTTACAGATTCATCACCATTAATAAGGAGTTTTATGATAGGCATAGTTATTGTTACGCACAGACAGCTTGGAGATTCGTTGATTGATGCCGCTGAATTCATTCTTGGAGGCAGGCCGGAAGCTATGGAGTCGGTCTCCATAGATTTGAATGAAAAGGCAGATATGCTTCGCTTGAAAATTGCCGAAGCAATAAACAGGGTAAAAACAAAAGAAGGGGTGCTTGTTTTAACCGATATGTTTGGTGGGACCCCTTCCAATCTAAGCTATTCATTTCTTGAAGAAGGAAGGGTAGAGGTTTTATCAGGTGTTAATCTTCCGATTTTGTTAAAAGCGGTTAACGCTCGAAAAAACACTGAACTTAGCGACCTCGGACAAACCCTGGAAGCTTTTGGGAAGAAGAGCATTTCCCTTGCAAGTGGCATTTTGAAAGGAAACAAACGCAGCAAGGATTGATGATTGTCGATTGATAATTGTCGATTGAAAAGATAGAGCGAAGCGATTCCATCAATCATAAATCAACAATCATAAATTATCAATCCAAAGAGGTCGGAGATCAGAGATCAACAAATAAGTTTTCATAATACAAATAGCACATGCTACATACAAAGGGGGCATTATGAGCATAAAAATAGGCATCAACGGTTTTGGAAGAATAGGGCGTCTTATTTTTAGAGCCGCTATTAATCATCCGGAAGTTGAGGTTGTGGCGATTAATGATCTTACAGATTCAGCCTCAATGGCCCATCTTCTATCCTATGATTCTGTGCATGGTAAACTGGGCGTTGAAGTTACGGCCAGGGACGACTCAATTGAAGTAGCAGGAAAATCGATCGGAATTACATCCATAAAGGACCCCGCCAACCTTGCATGGAAAGACTTTGGGGTTGACATTGTCGCTGAATGCACCGGATTTTTCAGGGATTCCGAAAGCGCGTCAAAGCATCTTGCCGCAGGAGCCCGAAAGGTTATTATATCCGCTCCTGCCAAGGATCCCGATATTACAATTGTCATGGGTGTCAATTCAAACCAGTATAATCCCGCGCAACATCACATTATATCAAATGCTTCCTGTACCACAAACTGTCTTGCGCCGGTTGCCAAAGTGCTTCTGGAAAATTTCGGTATCAGGAGCGGGTTGATGACTACCATACATTCTTACACAGGAGATCAGCGTCTCCTTGATTTTCCTCACAAGGACCTGCGCAGAGCACGAGCCGCAGCCCTGTCAATGATTCCGACGACAACAGGCGCCGCAAAGGCGGTTGCTCTTGTGCTTCCGGAATTGTCAGGAAAGCTCAACGGACTTGCGATCCGCGTTCCAACGCCGAATGTGTCGATTGTTGATTTGGTGGTAACAGTGGAAAAATCAGGAGTTACTGTTTCTGATGTTAACGAGGCTCTTAAAACGGCCGCGGAAGGAGCCCTTTCCGGAATATTAGGGTATAGCGAACTTCCGCTGGTATCAATCGATTACAATGGATCGCCGCTATCCTCCATTGTTGATGCGCCGACTACATATGTCGTCGACAACATGGTAAAAGTGCTTTCCTGGTACGACAATGAAGCTGGCTACTCAAACAGGATGGTCGATCTTGCGGCCATGATAGGGGCACAGCTTTAAAGATCTAACAATGTGGAGACCGAACATGAAAAATCGAAAACCCTTAATTGCCGGAAACTGGAAGATGTTTAAAACCTGCCTTGAGGCTGTGGAAACAGCGCGGCAGCTTGTTAAACTAATACCTGATAATACAACAGTTGATGTTATGATTGCCCCTCCGTTTACATCTCTTATGCCTGTTTCGGATGTTATGAAAGGAAGTTGTGTTTCGCTTGGCGCCCAGAATCTTTTCTGGGAACCCGAAGGGGCCTATACAGGTGAAATATCATCGGGCATGCTCGTATCAGCCGGATGCAAATATGTTATAATAGGTCATTCTGAGCGGCGTCAATATTTTGGAGAAACCGATGTAACGGTTAATAAAAAAATAAAGGCTGCAATTAAAGATAATTTGATCCCTGTTGTATGCGTTGGAGAATCTGAAAAGGAGCGTGAGTCAAGCCATACATTTTCTGTTCTTGACAAGCAGGTCGCAAAGGGGTTAGAAAATTTTGTTTCAAGTGATCTTGAGACACTGGTTATAGCTTATGAGCCTATCTGGGCCATCGGGACAGGGAAAACAGCGACAAGCAAACAGGCCCAAGCGGTTCATCAGTATTTACGCTTATTGATCGAAAAAAAATTCGGCAATAATCTTGCCAATTCCGTAAGAATATTGTATGGAGGCAGCGTCAAACCGGACAATATAAAAGAGCTTATGTTAATGCCCGATGTTGACGGCACACTTGTAGGAGGCGCGAGCCTGAACGCCGAGACATTTAGCAAAATAGTTAATTTTCAAATCTAAAATTATGATTTCAACAATATTGATAATAATACACGTTATAGTATGCATGGCCCTCATTATGATCGTTTTGCTGCAGACCGGAAAGGGAGCGGATATGGGCGCCGCTTTTGGAGGGGGGTCCAGCCAGACCCTTTTTGGCAGCACAGGCGCATCAACCTTCCTGAGCAAGGCGACAACAATTGTGGCAATCGTGTTTATGCTGACATCTCTGTGGCTTGCATATATATCTTCTCATAGAATCGGCGATTCTGTTGTGATGGAACAAAAGGCGCCGGCAGAAAAACAGTCAACGCCGGCCACACCTGAAAAAAGCGCTCCTTTCAAGCCATAAAGCTCGCTGCCGGCAAAACCGGCGCAATAATTTTTACTTTTTTCAGGGTCTACAAAATGCCGAAGTGGTGGAATTTGGTAGACACGCTGTCTTGAGGGGGCAGTGGGGTAACCCGTGCCGGTTCAAGTCCGGCCTTCGGCACCACGTTTTCTTTTTGTAACCAGCCTTTTTTATCCATCTTTTGAGACCTTTGAAAAACCCTTCTCAAGTCATTGCGAGGACCGAAGTGACGTGGCAATCTATATTTTAATTGTATGGTAAGGAGCTACTATTTTTAAGGCCTTGGGAAGAAGTCTGATAGAAAATTGATTATTATAATAAGATTCTCCATCGATATGGCACGGAACAGGATTGTCTGATTTTATGGTAATGCTCTTGGACATATAATAAGATACCTGTCTGAGGCTCAGGTGTTTCCCCATAATGGCCATGGGAATATTGAGGAGGAAGGTATGTTTGGGAATAGCCTCCACCAACAGGATATCAAGTAAGCCATCATCAAGGCTTGCTTTGGGTGTCAGGTTAAAAATACCTCCAAAGGCTGTGCCATTGGCGGTCAACACCATAAGGTACCTTCGAGGAGGCAAGGAATTATTATCAATCTCAAGGCGAAGCAGAGGAGGGGTGAATTGCCGGAACTGACGCATGAGGCATTTAAAATATATCCATCCGCTCAGAATCTTCCCCTTCCTTCGGATATCATACATTTCTGACATTACTGCTCCATCGTACCCCACCCCCACCCCATTTATAAAGAATCTGCCATTTACCTCCCCTACATCTATGTATCGAGTTGAACCCTGCATCAGGACGGTATAGGCATCCTTTAGCCTACGAGGAATCCCGAGCCCCCTTGCAGTATCATTTCCCAGGCCGGCAGGTATAAGCCCTAATGCCGGATAATTGCCGGACCCATCTTTATCTTGCATACAAACCCTTACCATGCCATTTACTACTTCATTGATGGTGCCATCACCCCCGATGGCAACGATCCGGTCAAAGAATCCGGAGGATGCTGCCTTTTCAGCGAGAGCTGTAGCATGGCCGGGTTTTGTGGTAATCTGGGATTCATAGGCAAGTCCGTCCCTTTCAAGAAGCGCCTTAAGCCTTCTAATAAGCGGATTGAACCTTTCCTTTCCTGATTTTGGGTTTATAATGAAACAGAATTTCATGGGTTACGTTTACTAAACTTTCACATTTTTTGCAAACTAAGGGAGATGTTATGAAAAGAGTTCTGGTGTGCCTTGGTTTCGTGTTGTTGTTAGGCGGACTGCTTTTAGCTTCGTGTTCGGAAAATCAGATGACTGATAAAAAGGGAAACTATGATTGGGCGGAAAAACGCGCCGCAATGGTACAGCAACTGCGCGCGTACGGTAGTAAGGATGAGCGGGTGTTAAAAGCTATGAGTACTGTCTGGCGTCACAAATTCATCCCTGAAGAATATCTCGGTGTTGCCCCACCTTATGGGAACCACCCTTGTCCCATCGGTTATGATCAGACGATCTCGCAACCCTATATTGTCGCTTATATGACAGAAAAACTGAATATTCAGACCGGAGAAAAGGTGCTTGAAATTGGCACCGGGTCAGGGTATCAAGCTGCCATTCTTGCCGAGTTGGGCGCGGAGGTTTACAGCATTGAGATCATACCCGAACTGGCAAATCATGCCCGTAAAGCTCTGACCACAGAGGGATATGAGCAGGTCAAGGTGCTGACCGGTGATGGTTATAAAGGCTGGCCGGAACATAGTCCTTTTGATGCCATTATAGTAACCTGCGCGCCGGAAGATATCCCGCAAGTCTTGGTAAATCAATTAAAAGAAGGTGGGCGAATGATTTTGCCCCTTGGTGTCTACATGCAACGTCTGGTTATCCTTCGCAAAAAATCAGGACGTATAGAAAAAATCGATGATCTTCCCGTACGGTTCGTGCCAATGGTACGCTGATCGTAAGCCTCCCGCGGTGTGAGTTTGAGGACACCCTTTACATTTCCATGTTTACAGTACCAATACCAAGGCCTCTTACCGCCCAATAGCACAACAGACTTTTTTCCTTAACGCGCAAAAGAATCATAATTTCAAATCTGTAAATGTAAAGGGCGTCCCCGAAAGCCACATAATTTCAAATCTGTAAATGTAAAGGGCGTCCCCGAAAGCCACAGCATCTGCGGCTTAAAGCAAGGCAGGTGTCGGGGGCCACGCCACC
>JABMRH010000132.1 GCA_013202725.1 Desulfobacteraceae bacterium | reverse complement strand
CGGCAAGCCAGTCCGCTGTCTCACAACCGATGTCACCTCCACCGATAATGACTATCTTTTGGCCGGCGACAGACCGGCTTTCATAGACCTGCCTGGCATCTGTTACAAGATCAGAGTCGATTCCGGGAACAGGAGGACGCCTCGAACGTGAACCGGTAGCCATAATAACCACGTCCGGAGCAAGAGCAATAATTTCAGTAAGATCGGCCTTATGTCCGAGGCGAACCCTGACCTTGCTCTTGTTGAGAGAGTGTTTCAGATAGCGGAGTATCTCCGACATTTCTTCTTTAAATGGGGCTATGCTTGCCAGCCTGGCCTGGCCGCCAAGCTGATCCGACTGCTCCCATAATTCTACGTCATGTCCTCTTTTGTCAGCTATTACGGCTGCCTGTATGCCACTTGGCCCCCCGCCGATTACGAGCAGACTTTTTTTCTTTGAAGCCGGTGAAACCTTCCAGCGATATTCAAGACCTGCGAATGGATTAACCGTGCAGCATCTTCCTATTCCAGGGACCCCTTTTTCCGCACAGTCTTTCAGACAAAAGACGCATCTGTTAATATCATCCACCATGCCGGATGCAGCTTTTTGTGGAAGATCTGGATCAGCGACCAGCTCCCTGGCCATAGCAACAAAATTGGCCTTTTTTCTGCCAACGATCTTATCGGCCATATCAGGACTGTTTATTTTCCCTATGGCGACAACCGGTATGCTGACCGACTTCTTTATCTGAGCAGCCAAATCGATCAAGGGCCCGGGAGGAGACTCGTGGGTGGGGATGGTAATAAATTTCGTGGACTTGTTGCCTGCATTTGCCACAATGGCGTCAGCTCCCGCATCTTCCACAAGTCCGGCTATCTTCCTGCTGTCATCTATGCCCAATCCACCGGGAACAAATTCATCACAGACAAGTTTTATCATCACCGGAAAGTCCCTGCCTGCCGCTGCTTTGACTTTTTTAATCAATCGGGTCAGAAAGCGAACTCGATTTTCTACTGCTCCGCCCAGCTCATCGCTTCGTTTGTTAAGAACAGGGGAAAGAAGCTGGGCAATAAGATCGCCATAGCTTGCCTGGATTTCCACCCCGTCGTAACCTGTTTCTCTTGCTTTTTTGGCGCCGTTGGCCATAATTTCAAGTATCTCATCAGCCTCATCAAGAGACATGGCATTAGCGAGAGAAACGACCCAGCCGTCTCCTTTTTTCCCGGCGCCGGCAATCTCTTGCCCGACAACCCTCTCTTTTGGATAATTGAGCTGCATAAAGGCCTTGGAGCCTTCTTTGTGAATGACGTTGAGGAGCTCCTTTACGCCTGTCGCGTATTCTTCCAGATCAAAGCGGAGTTCATGTGGCCCTTTATATGCCCTGGGATAATCGAGGCAGGGACAGTCCAGAACAATCAGGGCAGCGCCGCCTTTTGCCCTTACCCTGTAAAACTCCGTTATTTTTGGATTGACCTTGCTTTCTGTAGCGTATTTTGTGGGGAAAAGGGCCATGATGATTCTGTTTTTGAGAGAGCATTCGCCGATTTTGGCTGGTGAAAAAAGATGAGAAAAGCTCATTTTTTACCTCCTGTTATCAGAGTTATCCGATATTTAATAAAACAAGCTTCTTGACATTATAATTATACTTGCTGAACTTATAAAGTTTTTATATCATAACTCTGCTAAAAACGACATATTTAAATCGCGATAGTTTTAAAAAAGTTATGATAATAAGGGGGTGCGATGAAAAAGCTTGTTTGCCTGCCGGTCGCAGCGATGCTGTTTTGCGCCGGTGTGCTGGTTAGTCAATCATTTGCAGCAAAAGAAGGAGGCATATTTATGAAGTTGCAGAGCACGGCATTTAAAGATGGTGAAATGATACCAGGAAAGTATACCTGTGACGGGGCTGATGTCTCTCCGCCGCTGAGTTGGAATGCTCTTCCGACCGGCACTAAGAGCCTTGTGCTGATCTGTGATGACCCGGATGCACCAATGGGCACATGGGTTCACTGGGTTTACTATGATATCACACCGGAAACAACAGGTCTGCCGGAAACAAAGCCTCCTTTCTGGCTGCCCTGGCAGCAGGCGCTGATGGTGAGAGACACATGATTCGGCTTGGAAAGCAGGTATTATGTCTGATTCTTTTTTTAAATGTCTTGTGTATCGGCTCTAATGTAATTGCCCATCCGCATGTATTTATTGTCCAGCGATTGAACATCGTGTTTGACAATAAAGGTCTGGCAGGATTTTGGGTCGAGTGGAATTTCGATGAGATGTTCAGCAGCATGATCGCTACGGATTACGATCAAAACCAAAACAGCACACTGGAACCTGCCGAAGTTGCCGTGGTGAAAGAAAAAGCGTTCTCACATATCGCTGAATACGATTATTTTATCTTCGTTAAAATCGATGGTCAGCCATTCAAAGTTAAGTGGATCAAGGATTTTAATGCAGTTTTAAAAAACGGCAGGCTTTCCTATCACTTTTTTGTGCCTTGCCATATGAAAGCCAACGAATTGTTTAAACAAATCGTCATCGCCGCATATGATCCCTCCTATTATACCGCCATTTTCTTTGCCCAAAACCGGCCCGCACTTGTTGAGAATGGAGATCGATTTATGATTGAAAGCTCCATCAAAGAAGACAAATCCACCTCGATTTATTTTGGTATGCTCAATCCCTGGGCGCTATTTCTGAAATTCAGGTTAAAGTCATGAGAACCACATTTTTATTACTTTGCCTTTTGACTGTTTACATAGCAGTTATGTTGCAGCCGGTTTTTGCGCAGAACCCGTTTACCGCCAAGCCTGAATCAAAAGCCCATCATATGACGACGTATCCTGCTGCCAGGAATCCGTTTCTGTCCATGATCGCTTTGTGGCAGCACCGGCTCAACCAGAAAATGGCGGATCTGATGCGCGAGGCCAAAGCGACCAACAGCCTGAAACCTTTAGCCTTTCTATTGGCGGTTGCCTTTGCCTATGGGGCGATCCATGCAGCCGGTCCAGGGCATGGCAAAGTATTTGCCATATCGTACATTTTAGCTCAACGTCCAAGATTATTGCGGGGGATACTTTTTGGCAATTTTATTGCCTTGTTTCATGGCTTATCGGGAATCCTGTTTGTGCTGATTATCCGCATTATTTTGGAGAAGAGTATCACAGGAACATTGGAAGATGTGACACGCATCACCCAAATCATCAGCTTCAGCCTGATTGCCTGCCTGGGTTTGGGTATTCTGATCAAAAGCATTTACAGATGGATAAAAAGTGCAAAAAACAGCCGCCCATCTTTCGATAAGAGCAATAAACGGTATCTCGATAGTCCTTTGTTATCGGCATTGGTGGTCGGTATGATCCCATGCCCTGGGGTAGTAATGGTTATGCTGTTTGCTCTATCTATGAATCTGGTCGGATTGGGCATCATGCTTGGGGTTACCCTTTCCCTCGGCATGGCCTTTACCATCACATGCGTAGTGGTAATGGGCATATTAGGCAAAACCGCCTTGCTTGGAATGGTTGCCGGAAATGGCGGCCTGGTGATTACACTTGAGTATTTGATTGAAACAATCGCCGGCCTGATGATCACATGCCTGGGATTGTTATTTTTGACCGCCATTATTTGATTGAACACGTAACCCCCTCAAAAAATATTTTCTTTGGGTCGGTGTTAGCAGAATGCACTAAACTATTACGCAACCACAATACATCCCTGTAAATATTATATCCCATAAGGCAGATAATAAGCAGAAAAAGGTTGACAAATTTTTGAGGTTTTGCTTTAATTTGGCATCTAATTGTATCAAGAAGATGCAGTCTGAATTTTTATAACAACTAATTCACAGTAGAAATTAAAAGCCAGGAAGGCTAATAGGCAGTAGTCTTCCCGGCTTTTTTTGTTTCTGCGCACAAAAGATTTCCTATGAACTACTTTATCCGGTTTCTTTTCATACTAACCTCGGTCTTTCCATTATGGCCTGAATCTGTGCACGCAGAGAAAAATGTCGTGAGACAGGATACCAATGAGGATGGAAAGATAGACCGAATCGCCCATTTTGATCGAGCAGGAAAAATTTCCAAACTGGAGGTGGACAGTAATGGGGACGGCCGGTTCGACACTGTTTACCATTTTCAGGAAGGCAGGCTTTCTTCTTGCACCAGAGACACGGATGGAGACGGAAAGGTAAACATCCGGCAAACCTACAAGGATGATAAGCCTGTTGAGAAGAAGGTGGATGATGACGGGGATGGAGTGGCAGAAGGAGTCATCTTTTATAATACAGAAGGCCTTCCGGAGAAAAGCCGTCATGACTTTGACGGGGACGGCAAAATGGACACTTTTCACACTTATCAAAAGGGAGAGATCGCAACACAGAGAAAGGACCAGGACCATGACGGTCGGTTTGAGATTGTAACCCGTTTCACAGACAGCGAGCCGGTTGAGCAGCTAAAAGATTCCAACAGGGATGGCGTATATGATATTATGACCTGGTACAAAAATGGAAGACCGGTTTATCAGGAAAAAGATACCGGTTTTGATGGCAAAAAAGACTTTTTCTGTTATTTTGATACCGAAGGCTATCCCGAAAAGATCGAAGAGGATACAAGATACACCGGACGTATTGACAGAATCAGAATTTACAGAAAAGGTGAGCCTGTCAAGGTCGAATATGATGCGGATTGTGACGGATTCATGGAAACCATTTCATTTTTCAAAGAGGGGAAGATGTCACTTCAGACCCAGGATGAAAATAAAGACGGAAAACCGGATGTTAAAATATTTTTCAACCAAAAAGAAGAAAAGGAACGGGTGGAAAAAGACGAAGATGGGAATGGAAAGGTTGACCTGAAGGTTTTTTACAAAAACGGGGAAAAAGCAAAACTCATCAAGGATAATGACCATGACGGGCGGTTTGAAACGACCCAGTGGTTTGACCGACCAAAATGGACCATGGTTATGGAAGTGGACGGAGATAATGATGGCAATGTGGATGCCCGTTTTTTTTACAAAGATGGGGTCTTAAGACTTAAAGAGATGGATGAAAACAGCGACAGCCGACTTGACCTGAGAGAATATTACAATAAGAACGGCAGGCTGACAAAAAGCCAAGAGGACGGCAAAAATACCGGGCGTCTTAATATCACCTGGTTTTATAACGATTCCAAAGAGGCGGTAAGAGCGGAAGAGGACAACAACGCAGATGGTCGGGTAGATGCCTGGTATTTTTATCGGAAAAATAGTGTAACAGCCATTGAAGAAGACACAAACGGCGACGGGAAGCCGGATATATGGGAAGAATATGACGATGCCGAGGCATTGATCAAGCGTAAGCAAGATCTGGATTTTGATGGAAAACCGGACGTTGAAGATATGGCAAAATAAGGGAGGATAAACATGATTGATTTTCTTGCAAAAGGTGGTGTTCTTGTAACACCCATCCTTTTATGTTCTGTTCTGGCTCTGGCCATTTTTCTGGAGCGTGTGATCCGTTTTGCGCGTATGAGTAGCCGGGGGTCCGGTTTGGCGGAAAAAATCGCGCATCACTTGAAAATGGGTGAAGACCATCAGGCCTATGACCTTGCCGGTTCGAGCAATTCCCCCATGGGACGTATTCTGGCACACGCAATGGAGGTCAAAGATCAGGACCGGGAAATTCTGGAAACGGTTATTGTTCATGCTACTGATGGAGAGGTGCGAGGTCTTTCCAGGTACCTCCAGGCCCTTGCTACCGTCGCAAATATAGCCCCTTTGCTCGGCCTTTTGGGGACGGTGATCGGTATGATCAAGGCTTTTATGGTAATCCAGCAGATGGGCGGTAAGGTCAATGCCGCAGTTCTTGCCGGTGGAATCTGGGAGGCCATGTTGACCACTGCCCTGGGTCTGTCCGTGGCGCTTCCCGCCATGGTAGCCCACAGCTATCTGGTCTCCCGCGTGGACAAATATGAAGCCCGTCTGCAGGATGGATCTGTGACCTTTATCAAGGCTATTACAGGGGTCAGGGGTCAGGGGTAGGGGAGTGGTTTTGATAAATGAAAAGGTATATTTCTCTATAAGGAACATATTATGTTGGTTCACCGCGAAAAAAAGTCCCGTTATCAGATACAGATGCCTCTCACATCGCTGATTGATATCATTTTTCTGCTTCTGATTTATTTTCTGTTGACCACCAACTTTATGGTGGACGAAGGTATCAAGATCAAGCTGCCCCAGGCCAAGACCTCCGCGCCTCAGACAGAGCAGGAGATTACGATTTACGTAGATCGAGAGGGAAGGGCGTTTTTAGAAAATCAGGAAGTTCCTCTCGGTAATCTCTTTGAAAGGCTCAAGGAGATGATCGGCGGGCGGAAAGATAAACTGGTGGTAATCAAGGCTGATCGGGCCGTGATTCTCAATAAGGCGGTCAAGATCATGGATGTGGCCAAGGCAGCCGGTGCAGGGAGACTCTGTTTGGCCACGGAAAAGGAATTTTGAAAACAAAACCCAACTGGCTGCTTCGCGGTCTGGTCGGCATTTCCCTCGGTATTCACCTGATAATATTCATGCACATTGCAGGTGTGTACCAGTCGGAAGCATTGACCTATATTGAATTAACACTGAAGGATTTTTCAAAACCTCCTTCAAGAAATATCCCCAGGCCCCGATTCCGGCCTAAAACGCCGAAACAGCCAAAAGATATCAAACAGCTGAATATACGCAAGAGGATCATTCCGCGTTTTAAAGCGATGAAGATGGATACTGTGGAGAAGAATTTGCCGGACTCTCTTATGGAAAGTGTAAGCATGCCTATCATTCCGGATAATCCGGGAGATATGAGTGACCGCGTAACCTCCAATGACTATTTAGAGATGGTGCGGCTCAGGATAGAGAGTCACAAAAGGTATCCTGGTGCGGCCAAGACAAGACAGATTGAAGGTCAAGTGACGGTCCGTTTTGTGATTGAACCTGACGGCCATATCTCCTCGCTTAAGATTGCCAAGAGTACGCGATACAGAGCTCTGGACCAAGCGGCTCTTAATGCGGTAAAAGAGGCGTCACCATTTCCAAGACCGCCCAGGGATCTATTCAAAGGGCCGATCCCATTAGAGATAACAATCATATTTGAGCTTACATGATGATTTCCAATCTATCGAATTACTCGAGGGCCTTTAAAGCCTTGAGTAAACATTCGTTGCTTTTAACTGTCATTTCTATCATTTTTCGGACGTGCTCCGAACTTTCATTCTTTCCCGCGTCTTGCAGTTGTTCGGCAAACATCCCGTATTCCTCCTGGTGATGATCATTGTGTGTGATCCAGTTCTCCAATCTGATTCTTGCCTTTTCAATAAAATCCATAACCAAAGCCTCCCTTATCTAATCTTCCACCAACAAAATACGGTGATCAACCAGATTCATCTCCAAAAACAAAAAGCCAGAAAGCTGACAGGTCTTCTAACCTGTTCTCACCTTCCCGGCTTTATTTTGTATCTAAATTTTAAATCCTGTTTTTCTGGTAAAAAATGCAGCTTCTTGCTACAATATATCCATGTGATGTTCGCATTAAACAGACAAAGAAAGATTGTCAACAAAAAATACCGCCTATTTCGATTTCCTTCCGATCCATGTCTCCTGCTATTAAAATTGAGTCAGAGTTTTTTCTTGACAGAAATTTATTAATCTTTTAAAAGAAATGTCAATATGCAATAAGAAATTGCTCTGTTTAAAAAGTTATTAAAAAAAGTATATCGAAAAAAAAGCTAAGAAGGCCGAACTGGTAAAAAGCTATCGGATCATTTTTGGCCTTTTTTATTTTACATTTAAAGTTCTCAACAATTTGTTTTAGGTACAATTAGTATAGAATTAAGCCACGAAGGTTTATTCCCTGAAAAAGGAATTAAGAATCTTTGTGGCTTTTTTGTTTTAAGGGAGAGAAGGATGCTTGAAATGGAACATGAATTACGAGCAATTGGCAACGGACAGGCAGAATGGATTAAGCAGACTGTGCACGTGGATTACGACAACAGGAGCCAGCGGCCTCTCGGGTTTTCGAACAACGGTCGATACAACAAGGTGATCAAGTTGTTAGGGACGTTCAAGGGAGATCTGTCCCATAATGATCTTACGTATCTGGTAAAGACTGTAGATGGAAACACCTACCACCTCTACCTCCATCTTTCTGATTCCGATCCACTTCATACACCGTCTCCTATTCGATGGACCCTCGACTTTCGGGTATTAAAAAGGGGAGAAGCAATAGTTCTGACTCTCTGGAAATCGTCGACCCATATGCGCCTGGAAGGGGTGGCCGATTTTCACGGGGATCTTTGTCCTGAATTGGTCCTCGGTTGCAAGGCGTGTCACATGGCCCTCAAACTTCTGCCGGAACTAAATACCTCAAGGGATCTCATAGTTATTGCGGAAAACAATAGTAGCCCTGCGTTAGACGCTATACAATTCGTATTGGGCTGTACCATGGGGAATCGGAGACTCAAAATAATTGATAACAACCGGCATATTTATCTGTTTGCATCAGGAATAGGTGGATACGGGGTGAAGCTTTCTTTAAAAGAAATCTGTTTTAACGACGAGGATCGCTTCAACGAATTTGAAAGAAAAGTTGTCGAGGGAAGCGCTACGCTTGATGATGCGGTCTGCTATCAGCGACTTTTAGACGATCGGGTGGCAAGACTTATGGATTTGGATAACGATGAGGTTTTTGCAGTTGAGAATGTTCGCAAGTGTTTTATGTGTAATAATTTTTTAACGGAGTCTCTGGTTCACGAAAATTACGATTTTCCCATGTGTACACTCTGTCAGTCAAATCTGCCTGAAAACAATTCAGATGTAACGTATCAATAAGCG
>JABMRH010000010.1 GCA_013202725.1 Desulfobacteraceae bacterium | reverse complement strand
GTCGCGCTGCTCCTCGCAATGACAAAAACCAGGCTGAAGGCTGTATCTCAAAAATTACCAAAGAGAAATTACCCTGTCAGAAGAAATTCCATTGAGCTTTGCTGTCTCTGCATCTTGATTCACATTAAACTCAACAACAAGATCAAAGGAATTATCATCATATTGTTTGATATCCTTCCGGTCTTCGCAGTGAGCCACCAGAACCAGCGCTAAAGCTTTTTCATGTATTATGGAATCAATAAACTCTTTTATTATTTCAGGCCCGATAAAAATAATGCGATTACGGCCGTTTTTTGCAATGGCAATTAATCTTTCCGCCAGCTTACCACGGATGTTATTGTACTCTTTTAGTTTGGATACTATAAAATGTGCAGCCAACTTCGATTTTTCCTCAATCCCTTTTGGGGTTAAAAGATAGACATAACCTATCTTGTGAGGATTTTTACTGAAGTTGCCGATTTTGACAAGGCCTTTTGACAGAAGCTGCTTAAGGACATAATTGATCTGGCCGAGGCTGATTCCTGTAGACTTCGCCAGTTGGCGCTGAGTTGAAATCTCCTGCCCGCCCAGGATCTCTAATATTTGAAAGTGCTTTTCTGAAAAGAGCATAAGAATGATTGCTTTATAATTTTGAATGAAGGAAAAATCAATTTTAGTCGAACATTTTTCAAAGGTCTTAATGTTGTTCAGTTTTGAACAGCATTCTTATATTGAACAGGCGGTTTAGTCAAGAGAAATAATTTTGGGGAGGAAGAAGGGGTAAATCTGTTGAACCGCCCCAGTACGATCTTTTGAACCGCGAAGGCGCAAAGACGCTAAGGGGTTTTTTTGCGGTCACAATGTCTTTCTTAGCGCGCTTCGCGTCTTGAGCGCAGCGGGGCGGTTCTGTGTTCATCTGTGTGAATCTGTGGCTGAATGGTTACTGCAAACTGGATCTGCACCGGACAGACAATTTGATAGATTAGTCTGTTGAGATTCTCGAAAATTCTTTGATGTTGTTTGAAATCAGACCATATTGTTGAATTATGACTTTTCTAAACTTTCGAATATCATCTACATCGTTTTTTAAAAACTCGTATACAAATTGATCGTCAATCTCTCCATATAAATGGACAAGCCGATTCCTGAATTTTGTCATCTGCCTCAGATTTTGTCCAAGCTGCTGCTGAAAAATACCTTTTTCCTCCAGCACGGCAAAAGAATCTGCATAATCCTTTGGCGACCTGTATCGCTCCGAAGCAATGATATGATTCGCCACGTCCAGGCAGCACTCTATACTGGTCTGCAAATAATATTTTGCGCTGCCGATGAGAATTTTGTCTTCTAAAAAGGCTTTTTCAGATACTTTAGCAATCTCGTCTAAAAGCCCCAGATATTCGTCCAATTGAATAAATTTTTGTGATATTTTTTCAATTGAAACCATTTTTCAATCCTTTGTATTGGATTACAATACTATCTGTTCCAAATATGTCCTCTGATAATTGTGAATAAATGGTAAAAAATCAAAATATGCACTTCGGATGGCCGTTTCGTAATCAACCCGGGCTTTATCGTCACGGCAATAAATTAGAACTCCTTCCGTGATAATCTTACCTGCAACAGCCAAAGGAAGTGAATTTATTATGCGGACATCACTCGCCGGGCCTTGCTTAAGCTTTTTGTCTATTTTCAGCGCTAGGGCCATTTCTAAATTCAGTTTTTCTCTCCGAGACAACCGTGGCACATATATGCCAATATCCAAATCGCTGAATTGGTGAGCCTGATTGACCGCGTAACTGCCGTACAAATATGCAAAAAGAACTTGGGTATCTCTGAAAACATCTGTGGCAATTTTTAAAATATTCTTTTTTATTTCAGCTTGTTTCATTTTAGTTCATCGGGTCAAGTCCCGCGTTCCGCGGGATTCGTGGGAATGACAGAAAGGGGACGTTTCGCAAAGGTCGATTTTATTACCAGTAAAGTAGTGAAAAAGTTCTACTCTACTGGTAAAATTTAAGGTGCTTATTCGACGATGATGCGGTCTTTATTTGCCTCCAGGGTTTTTGGACCGATCCCCTTAACCTTTATAATATCTTCCGGCGTTTTGAAAGGTTCCACGTTCTCGCGGTAGTCAATGATCCGCTGAGCGTATTTGGGCCCGATCCTGTCAAGCTTTATCAGCTCTTCCAACGGCGCCGTGTTGATGTTAATCTTTTCCACGTCTTCGGCACATACAAAAGAACTCACGGCCAGTATCATTGCAACAGCCATCAGAACTGCGGCAATACTTTTTACTCTTTTCATCGTAATTCCTCCTTTTTAGGTTTTCATTTAGGTTTTATAAATACTATGGTTGTATGATTATGTCAACGGCAAAGCTATGCTATTTTGTTTGCAGAAGATGCTTTTGACGCATTTTTTATGTATTCGATGAAAAAGGCAAGAAAGATCATAAAGAACAATCCTACAACCACGGAAAGTAAAACGATCTGTTTCTTTTTAGACTTGACAGGTACTGATGAAACTTCTGGATTTTGAATGATCTTTATATTACTAATATTTCCTTTTTCAGAAGTTAACACATTTATTTGCATCTTGATATCATCAATTTCAGCTTGCAATCCTTTTGTTTTGTGTAATTTTAACTTTTCCATCTCTGTTCTAATATCATCAATTTCAGCTTTCAATCCTTCTGTTCCACGCAATTTAAGCTCTTCTATTTCGGCCTTAATGTTATCAGTTTTAGCTTGCAATTCTTCTGCTCTACGCAATTTAAGCTCTTCTATTTCTGTTGTGATAAGATCAATATCCCCATTCAATTCTTTAATGCTTGCCTCTTTGGCCTGTATATTTTCTCTTAAGCTATAAATTTGGTTGCTCAAGCTGATTGAATAAGATACATTCTGCTGAATCGTCGTAGCGTAAAGAAGGAGAGAAATATTATCCCTGGCTCTGCTATCTTTCAGGAGTATGTTTCTTTGTTTTATTATCTTTTCTGTATTATCTTTAACCTTGTTTACCTCCAGCTCCAATTCCCTTATCCTTTGCCTGGCGGTCTCAATAATTTCTTGTTGCAATTTTACCTGATCGCTTTTCCTATTAATGCTATTTAATTTAAGCCTAACTTGTCTGTCAGTATCTCTTCTCCATTGTATTTCAGTTTTTCTGATTTCGTTTTGTTTTAGAAGAATTTGCTTATCAATATCTTTTCTTTCTTGTGTTTCAATCTTGCTGATTTCATTTTGCTTCTCAGCAATCTGCCCGTTGTAATTATTTTTTCTTTGTTCAACAACTTTTTTATAATCATCAGATATAATGGCGATCAATTTCTTAGAGGCCTTCAACCCGAGGTCTACGTCTTTTTCCTTACATTCTGC
>JABMRH010000131.1 GCA_013202725.1 Desulfobacteraceae bacterium | reverse complement strand
GATGAACGCAGATAGGTTTAAGTACAAAGAAAACACAGAATATTAAGAATTATATTATAATCCCTGCCTGCCGCAGGCAAGTTGGTAACTTTGTGGTTTTGTGGCTGAACTATTACAATAAAAGAAAAAATATCAGCGATGATCGGCGTAGATCTGTGGCTGAATAATTATAATAATATTGTATTAAAGGGTTAATATGAAACAGATATGTGTAATTGATGGACAGGGTGGCGGCATAGGAAGCGCTATTATTAAGAGGCTCAAGGAGGCACTTAAAGAGACTGTTGAGATTGTCGCATTAGGAACGAATGCAATTGCAACGGCTCAGATGCTGAAGGCAAAAGCAAATCGAGGTGCTTCCGGAGAAAATGCTATTGTTCAGACCGTAAAACAGGTAGATGTTATTATCTGTCCTGTAGGTATAATTATGGCTCATGCCATGATGGGGGAGGTTACACCAAGGATTGCCGAGGCAGTGGCAAGCAGCCCGGCAAAAAAAATTCTTATACCGCTTTCACGGGAAAATGTAGAGATAGTCGGCGCATCTTCCGACCCGCTTCCCCGTCTCATTGATGCGCTTGTTCAGGATAATTTAAAAAACATCAAATAAGGAAAGAATATCATGTGTGAAGCAAATGCTTATCTGATTAAAGGAGAAGAGGAAGAGATGATTATGGAGGCTGTTGATACGGTTGAACCCGAGGATGGTGGAATCAAGTTGACCAGCATATTCGGAGAACAGAAATTCTTTAAGGCTCGCATACATTCCCTGTCTCTTGTAGATCATAAGGTTTTCCTGAAAGAGTAAGTGAAAATATTAATCGCTAAGACCGCGGGATTCTGTATGGGCGTTCGCAGGGCGGTTGAAATAGCTTTGAATGCGCCTGGCAAACATAAAGAACCTATTTATACTTATGGTCCCCTTATCCATAATCCACATGTTCTGAGCCTTTTAAAGGGAAAAGGAATATCTGTATTAGATCATATTCCGGAGCATGGGGCAGGCACTGTCATTATAAGGGCTCATGGAGTTCCGCCTCAAACAAAAGAGAGCCTTGAAAAAGCCGGTTTTGATGTCGTTGATGCCACATGCCCTCGTGTTATTAAAGTACAGAACATAATTCATAAACATGCAAAGCTCGGCTATTCATCGATTGTTATCGGAGACCAGGATCATCCGGAGGTTATCGGGCTGCTCGGTTATGCGAGGGGAAACGGATATGTGGTTGATAGCATTAAAGAACTTGATTCTCTGCCGGTGTTTGACAAGGCTATAATCGTAGCGCAGACAACTCAGAGCACTCTTCTTTTTGAAGAGGTTAAAAAATGGGCGTCTGACAAATTCCCCTGCTATGAGATTTTTGACACAATTTGTGATTCAACATCAAAGCGGCAGGCTGAAGTTAACCGTATGGCGGAATTTGTGGATGCGATAATAGTGGTTGGAGGCCGCAACAGCGGAAACACGAAAAGGCTTGCCGAGATTGCAAATCGGTCGGGTAAACCAACATATCATATTGAAGCAGAAACGGAACTTGATCTAAAAAGGCTGAAGTCAGCCAAATGTATAGGCATAACATCCGGGGCTTCCACGCCAAACTGGATCATCAAAAGGGTTTACAGGGCTCTTGAGGCGTTGCCGTTTAAAAAGGAGCAGGCCTGGCGAAGAATCCTTTTTTCAATTCAGCGTGTGCTTCTTTTGACAAATATCTATGTATCCCTTGGGGCAGGATGTTTGTGCTATGCCTGCGCCAAACTTCAGGGTATTGGGATATCCTTCCCGCATGTTATTATATCGATATTGTATATTCAATCAATGCATATGTTAAACAACCTGACGGGAAACAAGGCAGACCTCTACAATGATCCGGTCAGAGCATCCTTTTATAGTAAAAATAAAATGTTTCTTGCGATTTTGTCTTTGGTTGCAGGCGGTGCGGGACTGATTACAGCCTATACCATGGGATTGGTGCCTTTTTTATTCCTTCTTGTAATGAGTATAATGGGGCTTTCTTATAATTTAAGGCTCATACCTGATTGTTTTACGGGTGTGAGGTACAGAAGAATAAGGGATATCCCGGGCTCAAAGACCATTCTTATTGCTTTGGCATGGGGAATCGTTACATCCCTGTTTCCGTTTTTGTCTGTATCGGGGAAAATAGATGCAGGTTCAGCATCGGTATTTATATTGTCAACATCTATTGTATTTGCAAGAACCGCATTTTTCGATATTCTTGACATGCAGGGAGACAGAATTGTGGGTAAGGAGACAATCCCGATTCTGTTGGGGGAAAAGGGTTCGTTGCGCCTTTTAAAAGGCATTCTAATAATTATTATAGTTCTTTTAGTCCTATCAAGCGTATTTCAGATTATCTCCAGCCTTGGCTTTATTCTTGTTATCTGCCCGATTTCCATGTTTTTAGTTTTTTCAGCTTATGAACGGGGTTATATGCTGCCCGGTATCAGGCTTGAATTCCTGGTCGAAACCCACTTTATCCTTGCGGGAATCATTACCCTTTTATGGTCAGTTTGTAGG
>JABMRH010000130.1 GCA_013202725.1 Desulfobacteraceae bacterium | reverse complement strand
CGCTCGCAATGACAATACTGGGGTTATGCAAAGGTTTCAATATACCAGATAGCGCCTAATATGCAACAAACCATCTGCATTTGTAAAACTCTGAAAAAAAATCTTCATTTGAACCTGATTTTGCATTTTACTTGAAACTTCAAGCTAAAATTATTATGATGGAAATATAAGGATTAAAGGGGTCAAGGATTAAAGGATTAAAGGGGTCAGGCACGGCTTGGCGCCTGAGAACAGGATATTTTGAAATATTTAGCCAAAAAAAGCATGTTTAATTACAGGTTCGATTTTGAAATCGGATATCTTGTAAAAAGTCCATGTAAGGAGTGCAACAAACAGAATAGTTTTCCTGAGTGTGCGGATACCTGTAAAATGCTGGATGAAATACACGGTATTTTATCTGAAGCAGTATCAAGCTCAAGAATGGTTTAATAAGGTTTCTAAGGAGGATTGAATGGCCTTCCACAAACTTCATGACATTTTCGCATGGCAAAAACTTTTGCGTCATGCAAAAATAATGGATAGCCCTGAAAAGCATTTGAGGAATCTTATAAAAGATAAAAACAGACTTGAGAAATTTTCTCTACATGGCGCGGACATCTTTTATGATTTTTCACGTCAGAGAGTTGATGAGAAGTGTATGCACCTTTTATTTGAGCTTGCTGAGACAAGAAAGTTAAAGCATCGCTTTAACTGTATGGCAAGCGGGGAAAAGGTAAATATTACAGAAAACAGGGCGGTTCTTCATACAGCGTCAAGGAGCTTTTCAGGTGATTCGATTTTTGTGGATAATATAGATGTAATGCCTGAAATAAGAAAGGTCAGAGATGATATAAAAGAATTTGCCTCAAAGGTACATGAAAAAAAAATAACAGGATCGACAGGCAAGCCTTTTAAACATGTAGTCGTCATTGGAATCGGCGGGTCGTACCTTGGCAGCGAATTTGTTTCAAACGCTTTGTATGCTTATGCGGATAAAGAAATTGAGATTCATTATCTTTCAAATGTTGATATCCACAATTTTAGAAGGGTGGCCTCATGCATTGATCCTGAAACTACAATCTGGATAGTTATTTCAAAAAGCTATACAACCGCTGAAACTATGGCAAATGCTGATCTTGCGGTAAGCTTCATGAAGGGCAGGGGGCTTGATCCTGCAAAACACTTTATCACAGTAACAAGCAAGGGTAGTCCCGGAGATGAGAGCAGCGGTTCGGTTTTACGCTCCTTTCACATGTTCGATTTCATAGGGGGAAGATACAGCGTTACTTCCGCAGTCGGAGGTGTTCCTCTGAGTCTGCTTTTGGGATATGACAGGTTTGAAAGGTTTTTAAAGGGTGCGGAAGAGATGGATAATCACGCAAAGTCCGCCCCTTTGCATGAGAATCTCCCCCTTGTCGCAGCTATGATAGGTATATGGAACAACAACTTCATGGGATACCAGCAGCAGGCTATTGTCCCGTACGCATCCCCATTGCACAGGCTGGCCCCACATATTCAGCAGCTTTATATGGAAAGCAACGGAAAATCCGTGACCGAGGACGGAGATATTCTTGATGAACCCACAGGGGTTATCCTCTTTGGAGAGCCCGGCACAAATGCGCAGCATTCATTTTTTCAACTTGCGCACCAGGGGCGTGTGTTTCCGATCGATTTTATCGGAGCAATCAGGCCGCAATATAAGCAGTATCATTGCAAATCAAAAGGGGTTACCAATCATCAGGAACTCTGGGCGAATTTCATTGCTCAGCCCATGGCCCTTGCAGTCGGCAAGAAGGATAAGGACAGGGCAAAATATTTTTCAGGCAACAGACCATCCTCAACAATTCTCTTAAATGATCTGTCGCCGGAAAGCATTGGCCGTCTTTTAGCCTTTTATGAGGCTAAAACGGTTTTTGAGGCATTTGTCTGGGGCATTAATCCGTTTGACCAGTTTGGGGTTGGGCTTGGCAAAACTATGGCATCCGGCATCAGAAATGAAATCGCAAAGAAAAATGAAAAAAGCAGCCATAGTTTTGAACACATAAATCGTATTGTAAAATTTTACCTTGATACTCTCTTTTCCGGAAAACTCAAGCCAGAGTAACACCTTTCATGAGTAGGCAGCGTAATATATCCTGATGAATTTTTCATGGCTTTTAAATGCAATTTCCGGCAAATTATCAGGATGGAAATATGCTGCTTCAGATGCATCATCTCCGGCTTTAAGTAGGCCGGAATAGTTTTTTACAAGATAGCCGACCATAAACACGGTGTCATATTGCGGGCTGTTGTTTGAAGTGATGCCGAGAAGCATCTCTATCTGACCGGAAAGGCCTGTTTCCTCTTTGAGTTCTCTTAAAGCGGCAAGTTCAGGAGTTTCTCCAAGCTCCATGAATCCGCCCGGAAGACACCAAACCCCCTTCTTTGGTTCCACGCTCCGTTTAACGAGAAGCACCTTTTCTTTTTTATCAATTACAACAAGGCATGAGGCAGGTATCGGGTTTTCGTAAATCGGCTGATTGCATTGCTCACAGAAGAGCCGGATATTACCATTAACCGTCTTTTCAACAAGCCGCTTCCCGCAAAAATGGCAGAATATTTTTTTTTGCATAGTTAGTCGTCAAAATCTCCGCTTTGCCCCTTGTCGGTTGAAATCATACCCGCACGTTTGATTATCTTTTCACGGGTCCATTCATCAGGATTTTCAAGCCTGTCCGCTTTAAATCCAGGATCGTATGAACTTGCTGCCAGTATTGCTTCAATGGCAAGCGGCGCTGAATCTTTTGCATTAAATATATTTACAAGCATGTTATAGATAAATTCTTCAACCCTGTCGGCCATCCTTTCCCTGATCTCTTTTGGTTGGCCAAGAAGCCTGTTTTCAAACAGGAGATTGAGCTTTTTGTAGTTTCCTCCCTTAATCCCTTTTGACTCGGCATAAGCTGCCATTTCAGACCACATTGATTCAGTCATTCCCTGATCTTTGACCTTTATGAAATCACCGTTGTTATCCAGGATGGCGTTTCCATAGTCATTAACCTCAAGGCCCCATGAAATCATCTGAAGCGCCGTGGCCACATTGGCTTTGGTGGTTCTGGTTTTAGCGGCTATGGCTCTTAACCTGTCGGAGTTATTCCCGGATGTGCCGTGCTGAGCGCCTGAAACCTTATATTTTGACAGGGCTTCATGAATTTCAGAGGTCAGTTCAACCTGTATCCCCTGATCGCTTGCCTCAATTCCGTGGGTTGTTCCGTTGTTTAAGGCAATCCAATCCGGAAAAATATCGTGCGCATTCAAGCCCTGTATGAGAAACAAGGCCTCATCAACTGTAGAAAGCCCTGATTTCCCCTTGATTTCACCCACTTCGGTTTCAAGGCCGGCCCACTTGGGCACAAAAGGAGTCAGCTCAATGTTTGCAAGCAGGTTTTTATCATCCGGCATATGTGATGCATCTATGGCAATCGATGTCATGCCTGCCTCAAACAGTGTGGGAATCTCTATTTTTGCCCCTTCAATATCCTCTTCCTTTTTAATTCCGTAGTGATCGGCATGTATGGCAACCGGGATCGTTATTCCCAGCTCGTTGCATATAGCATCCACCTGCATGGCAATATTCCAGTAATTTACCGCACAATAAGCATTGGCGCCGCCTTCTGATCTGGCGATTTCAATTATAATAACCGAATTTGCCTTTTGGGCTGCCTGAAGGGCTCCACGTATTATAAGGTGGTTTCTTCCATTGGCAGCCATTGCTATGGCATTACCCTTTGCAGTCATGGCGTTGTCTATAAACTTTCCGCTAACTATCAATGCTTTTGAATTAGGGAAAAGCTTTGCCACATTTGGCGGACGACCTATCTGTAGAGCATTTTCAAAATCTCCAGACATAACTAAACCTCCTT
>JABMRH010000129.1 GCA_013202725.1 Desulfobacteraceae bacterium | reverse complement strand
CAATCAGTTTGTATCATTTGCATACTTTTTTGAGATAACTAATTTACCCTGTTATCAAAGAACTACAGAACGAATGGTATTTTATCACATATAAGTTGACTTTAAAGAAATAATAGTTATTATCTGCTTAATCAATAAAAGCCCGTTCTTAATTGGCGGGCGGGTTTCGTTCTAAAGGAAAGTTCCATTTTTTCATTTGTCAAAGTGGCCACCTGAAGTTTGAAGCTATGATAATTTTTTGAAAGGAGGGTGCCACAATGGTTAATGGAACTGTAAAATGGTTTAACAGCGGCAAAGGCTTCGGCTTTATTGAGCAGGAAGATGGCCCGGACGTATTCGTCCATCATTCAGCGATCAATGCAACCGGTTTCAAGTCTCTTAATGAAGGCGACCGAGTTACTTTTGACATTGAGCAGGGTCAAAAAGGTCCTGCTGCAGCAAATGTCACTAAGGTTTAGACCAATATTTCTGAGTTAAAAAAAGGGCATTCCATCGAATTATGAGGGAATGCCCTTTTTATTTTGCCTCCTAATGATTCCCGATATTGCTCGCAATCTTTCTTACCCTGTCCATAATATCCAAAATATCCATATTCAAAAGCCGCCTGTCTTTCATGATGATTTTTCCGTCGATTATGCTTATTGAGATATCAGATCCAGATGCCGCATAAACTATATGTGAATAGCAGTTGTACATGGGGGTCAGGTGCGGTTTGTTGGTGTCCAGGATAATAATGTCTGCGCATTTGCCGACCTCAATGGAGCCGGTTTTGTCTTCAAGGCCGAGCAGTTTTGCGCCATCGATAGTAGCCATCCGCAGTACGGTTGCCGCATCCATGACCGTGGGATCCATTGTTTTAAGCTTGTGAATCTTGGCGGCTGTATCCATCTCCAGTAAAAGATCAAGATCGTTGTTGCTTGCGCAGCCGTCTGTGCCAAGCCCCACTATGACCCCTTGTTTCAGCATTGCCGGAACAGGCGCAACGCCTGCCCCCAGTTTCATGCTGCTTTCCGGATTGTGCGATACTTTTACGCCGCAATCGGCAAGCATTTTGATTTCATCTTCATCAACAAAATTGCAGTGAACAGCGATTGTAAAATCGTCGAGTATGCCCAGGCTGTGAAGATGACGCACAGGTGTATTTCCATATTGCTGTTTGAGTTCTTCCACTTCGCTTATGGTTTCAGACAAATGGGTTAAAAAAAAGGTTTTGCTGTTTCTTGCAACCTGTTTGATATCCCGGAGCGTCTTAGGGGAACAGGTGTAGGGCGCATGACAGAACAGGGCGGGAGAAATCAGACTGGAAACATCATGCCAGCTTGCAATAAAAGATTCCGCAATTTGTATGTTGCTTGCGGAATCAGGATTGTCAGGCGCGGGAAAATCGACAAATCCCTGACAGCAAACAGCTCGCATTCCAGTATCTTTTGCCGCCTGAGCAACGCTGTTTTCAAAAAAATATCCATCGCAAAAGGTTGTTGTGCCGGAGAGAATCATTTCCCCTATTGCCAGCATGGCTCCGTAATAGGCCGTGTCTTTGTTTAAATGTTTTGATTCTGCCGGAAAGATGTAGTTGTCCAGCCAGTCCTTCAGAGGAATGTCATCGGCAAGCCCTCTGAAACATGTCATTGGCAGGTGGGTGTGAGTATTGATAAGGCCCGGCATGACAATTGATTCTGCAGCATCTATAACCTCTCCGGCATTATAGGGATTTGACTGCGGATCGTAATTAGTATCAACAAAAAGTATTTTTCCATCCCTGATACCGATGGCCGGATTTTCAATGACCTCCATTGAATCCGACATGGTCAGCAGGATGCCGCCTGTTATCAGGATGTCTATATTATTCCCATTCCTCATCGCTTTTAAAGACCCTGCAAGATTTTCCATTTATTTTATTCATGCTCATTTCCGTCGTCTTTATTTTTATCTAAAAGCATTTTTACTTCGCGGTCAAAATCGGAAATGTAATTTTTATCCTGATCTTTTTTAAAAATTTCATATTCCTTATGCGCCAAAGCTAAAGCAACTTCATGGCTAATTGAACCGGCATTGGTTAGGATTTCATATTCGCTGAATTTTAAAAAGGCATTCAGCTTTTCAATCCAGTTTTTCATATACATTGGAATATTACGAACAGCCTGTAATTCCGCATAATCAAGATACATCGTGACGATGCGGTTAAGATGATCGAGTTCCGGTTTGTTTAAATAATTTTTGGCAATGGAAACATCACTTGGCATGATTTTACCTTTGGGACCTTTTCTCCACGATGTTAATCCAATATTGGGCTTTGCGCTATCTGCTCGTTTAGCGACTATTTCGGCGGCAGTTTGCCCGGTAATGGCAAAGTGCAGTTTGTTTTGAACTGTTGCGAAGAATTGTTTAGTATCTTCCGCTTTAGCAGAATAATCAATAGAGATTGCATAGAGATCAGTAATCTTCTGATACGCCATCCGCTCGCTGGAACGGATATCACGGATCTCTTCGAGTAAGTCCTCAAAATATTGCGTACTGAAACGGGAACCATACTTGAAACGGTCGCTGTCGATGGCAAATCCTTTGTGAATATATTGTTGAAGAAT
>JABMRH010000128.1 GCA_013202725.1 Desulfobacteraceae bacterium | reverse complement strand
CAACAGGCCATTGAAAAGGAACTTGCTACAGGTCATAATAATTCCCTCAGTGAAGTAAAAAATGCTCTGGGGGATGACTACTCCTATGGAGAAATCAAAATGATGCTGGCCTACCAGAAACACCTGGCATCTGAACAGGATCAGGGAAGTCTTCTTGTCGCAACAGAAACACATTGAAATCACTGTACTCTGTGAAAATAGCGTGGCACGTGTTCGATTTGGGTAAAAAACCCGATTATACAGATGATGAACTCGCCATTAGCTTGGGAGATGCTAATCTTGGTCTCGGATGTGGGAATCCCGAGAGCTCAATACCCGTTTAAAATAATCAGCGCAATGGCAAAACAGGGGAAATACATCAAATTTAGTATAGCTGATGCCAAAGGGTCGAATGCAGGAGGTTATGTGTTGACCGTTGAAAATCTAAAAAAAGAAATTGGACGATATAATGATGTGATTTATTTAAAAACAGACAGCAAATTACGCCCGACAATTCCTATCTATGTTTTCGGCAATATTTTTAGCATCTCGGAAAACAGGGAAAAGTAGCCTAAAAAGCAGCCCTGCCAACAAGTTGAGACCTTTGCAAAACTATCGTTATTTGTCATTTCGACCAGAGGGAGAAATCTTAACAAACTTGAATCATTAAGATTTCTCGTCGTTGACACTCCTCGAAATGACAAAATTCAAGGGTCTCATGTTATGACAAGGCTGCTTTACCTTCATGCTTTTATTATATGGCTTCATTTTGAGGGCAATTTGGTTTGAAAATTATCACAGATCCCGTCTCCATCTGCATCCACATAGTTAGGCTTTGCTACGCCTGCTCTACTGTTTAAGAGCCTCTTGATTGTACTTTTGTTGCCGGTGATAACGGTCTGCGACCATCAGTTAGAAGTAATATTTTACAAAGCAGGCAGCCTTGTAATCATACGGCTTTTCTCCAAATTCGCTGTGAAAATCGCCATGAAACAAGCTGAATTTGAACTTGAGATCAAGGTTTGATATTGGTTCATATAACAATTCCGGTGTTAATGAATAACTTTTGTCTTCGGCATTAAAGATAATATTTATGGAAGGGGTGAAGTAAAGTATATTAAAAGGTTCTTTCTGGGTAATTTTGAGATACAAATATTGTTCCATAAAATTTTTATCACTGTAGTAGGCTTTTGTGTATCCAAGGCTTTTCTTCAGGTCGTTTTCAGCGCCTGTTGTCTGATAAGTATTATATCCTTTTTGAATGTAGTTGTAATACCCGCTTATTTCCTCTTCGCTGAATCCGGTTCCGTTTTTATAATATTCAAATATAAATGTTGTGTCATATCTGTTTAGATAACGAATCCCCAAAAGATAACTGATAGCGCCAGATTGCCTGGTGTGCAGAATGCCATTACTGTCTATATATTTCTTTTCAAAATTATTAATAAATGCTGCTTCGCCGTGCAGTTCAAAGTTAGTCGTAAAATTTCTTGAAAAATCGACCCCGAACCTGTCATCAATGCTTTCTCCTGCAAGAAACATAATATCTATGTCAGTATCATATGTTAGGAAGTATAGCTTTCCTGCAAAATTCAGATGGTTTGTTTCCCCAAAACTGCTGTTGAGATCATTATAAACGGGAATGATTACAGGTGTGAAAGCAATGGTTTTGATGGGCCCTGAAAGGCTCTTTATATAATCAAGAGATACTATTGAATAACCCTCAAGGGATGCTTCGGGATCGTCCGGGTCTTTTGGCCTGCTTGTAAAGGCAGCGGGATTCCACGCATAACCTTTGCCCCACTTAATTACCTTTTTTCCGGCTTCAATAGTAAAAGAAGGTGTGGCCTCAAACGAAACAACCCCTTCGTATAATGTAGTTTCATCATCCCACCCTAAATAATTTTGTGTCATATCGGTGTTTGTTTTTATATACAGCCTTGCGGAGTCTTTTTTGTAATCCCCTTCCAACTGCAAAGTAATACCGTATGAGTCGACAGAGGAACCTTCTTTACGGTTATAAAACTTCTGGGAATAAAGCGCTGAATTCTTGTTCAGGCTATATATCGTATAAACGGCTTCGATGTTTCCGCCGATATGATAGGGCTTGTCTTCGATATCGGGTATTTCAAAATCATATTCATTGGCAAGCGCATTGAGGGGGAGAAGATATGTGAGCACATAAAGCAGGATAATAACAGCCTGTTTAGACATAACCATTCTTATCGGAGACCGTCAATTCTTGGCATATAGTTTAAGGTAAAGACCTCGTCCGGCCAATCCTTTTTTTTCATCTTTGCAAATATAAAAATTGATTTATACCCTTTGTATAGAGGGCTGTCTGTCTCGATTACGGCAGGGCGTACAATACCGTCGCCAAAGTCCTTGATATCCTTGAAATAAAGGGTCTTGATAAGCATTCCGGATGCAGCAAAGCATTCAATCGTGGTTGGAACCAGCCTTTTATCATCCACCCACATTTTGATTCTATCATAGGCGACAGCCGTTGTTTTTGCCTTTAAGTAAAGGATGTATTTATCATCTGTCTTTTCCAGATTGTCGCAGTTGTATTCAGTATTATAATCGATTCTAAGGATATCCGAATTATTGAAGACCCCGCCGGTTACCGACTGGAGACTGGTTATACGGATAGGTTTGCCGACGTTTGGAATGTAAAGCCACATATTATCGCCAACCCGCAGGGTAGAACGACCTTTTTCGCTGGCAGGGGATAAGAATATTGATGCAACACTGTCCATGCCCTTTTTTACCGAATACATGATGAACTCTTTTTTTGAGCCGTCAGGTTCTATGTTGATAAGCTTCCTGTACATTTCGAAGCTTTCCGGGTTGAGGTTGCGGTCAACCTGTTTCAGCAGCTCATTGCCGTCTATGGCAAAGGTTAATGGAACGGCAGTTATAAGATAAATTATAATTACAATAAAGATTCTTTTTTTCATGTATTACCTCAAAAGTTCATGGTTCATGGTTCAATGTTCAAAGGTTATAGGGAACATCCTTTTATTAGAGCTCTTCAACCGGGAACCGTGAACCGTGAACCGTTCAACCCAAATTTTATACATGCCTTAGCGCATCGACCGGTTCCATCTTTGACGCTTTGTATGCCGGCTGCAAAGTGGCAAAAACAGAAACAAGCAGCACGATTGCTGTTAACCAGAACAGTTCATTAATGTTGATCGCAGGTGATAATAACAGGTTGTCCATCCGGCCAAAAGAAAATCTGATCTTAAAGATATTTAAAAGGTAAATTCCTGCAATGCCGATGATATTTCCGGCAATACCGCTTATCAGGCCAAGAAAGAATCCTTCGGAAAGAAAAAGCCCCATGATTTTACCAGGGCTGGTGCCTATGGCGATCATGGTCCCGATTTCTCTAATTCTTTCATAGACCGACATGATCATTACATTTAAAATGCTGATAAGAACGATAGCAATCATAATAAGTTTCATGGAAATGGTCATTAAGTCGATCATATTTGCTATATTGACAAAGGGGGATAGTTTTTCCCAGGTATGAATTTCAAATATTAGCCCGCCCTTTTTGTTTTCGAATTTTAACAGAGAAGATTTCAGATCCGTATAGACAGCGCTGAGCTTGTTGAAATTTTTGATACGTATGGCAATCTCTGTTACTTCCGGTTTTTCCATGCGCAGCAAGGTTCGAGCGTCCTTGATATGGATATACCCTTCTTTGCCCTGGGGGCCGAGAACAGACTCAATAATTGCTGCTACTGTAAAATTCAGGCCGTTTATGGAACCGTCCCTGTTTTGAGCCACAATTACTACCAGGCTTCCAGCCTTGACTTTCATTCCTTTGGCCAGATTTTTGGGGATAATAATTTCTCCTGGTTTAACAAAGATTTTTTTCCTGACATTATCCTTAAATACCATGCGGTTTCCAACATCCGGGCAAACCATTGTCTCTTTTTCAGGGTCAACAGCATTAAGACGGATATTAGTAGTTTCAGAATAGTTGCTCAACATGGCGCTGAGTTTTATCCTTGGCGCATAGGCTACCACATCAGGATGGTCCTGTAAGATCTTTTCGATTGTTTTGTATTCTTTCGGGCTTAGATTCAAGTTCAAGGGCATTGAGTCGATGGAGGAGACATACCCTTTTTTGTGAATTTGCATTTGCGCCAGGTTGGAGTCGGTAATCTGGCCAATCATCATTTCCTTGAACGAACCGGCAAGACCGGAAAATAGAATAACCGTTAATACACCCACGGTGATCAGCAGGGCTGTAAGAAGCGTTCTTCTTTTGTATCGCAGCAGGTTTCGAATTGCCATTTTAAATATTTTATTCATTTGCTTTCCTCAACCTATTCCCCCCTTGAGGGGGGCAGGGGGGTGTTTTAGTTAACAAGCATGCCATCCTCAAGTGTAAAAATAACCTCTGCTTCCTTCATGATTTTTGGATCATGTGTTGAGAAGATGAAAGTGGTTCCAAACTCATCCCGCATGGCACGCATAAGTTGAATGACATTTACGGCAGACTTTTTGTCAAGGTTTGCCGTGGGTTCATCCGCCAGCACGAGTTTTGGCTGAGTCACAAGAGCGCGGGCTACGGCTACACGCTGCTTTTGTCCGCCTGAAAGCTGATCCGGAAATTTGTCTTTCTGTTCCATAATACCGACAGCTTTTAGAACTTTGTGGACAGCTTTGCTCCTTATTGATTGTGATATATTTTTTATCATCACAAGAGGGTATTCAATATTCTCATAGGCGGTCAGAACAGGAAGAAGATTAAAGGACTGGAAGATAAAGCCGAGCGCAGAACCGCGGAAAGCAGCGCTTTGCTTACGATTTAAAAGATTTATATGCTCTCCGGCTACAAAAACATCTCCGGCAGTTGGCTTGTCCAGACAGCCGATCAGGTTTAATATAGTAGTTTTGCCGCTTCCGGAAGGACCGACAAACGAGACAAAGGATGCCTCTTCAATAGAAAGTGAGACATCCTGCAAGGCTTTGACCGGAACTTCCCCCATCTGATATGTTTTAGAGACATTTTCTATCTGAACCAATGCCATATTTCCCCCTTTTAAGGCCCTGCTCCCGCATCATGGTGTGTTACTCAAATATAAATCAGGCTACCGTTGAATCGCGCAAAAATCAAAAAAGAATCCCTCAATTTAGCTTTAAAACTTTTTTTATAGCATCATCAACCCGGCCTTTAAACTCAAAATGAGTTTTGCCGCTATTTCTCAGCGCATCAATCATTTTGGAACCAAATGACTCTGCAACTATGATATCTATGTCTCTTTGGACAAGGAAATTTGCCGCTAAAGGCCCTGCTCCACGACTTGTATCCCTGTAAGGGTTATCGATAACCTCAATCAATTCCCCTTTGTTGTTAAAGATATGATAATAAGGACATTTAGCAGCCATATTGCTTACAGATGCTTTTGCAGTTTTACTATCGGCTGCAACCGCAATTTTCATCTTTTCCAGATCAGCAGCATTGGCCATAACTGGACAAAGAAGTAAGATTGCAAGGCTTATAAAAATCATTTTTTTCATATTAAATTCCCCTTATGTTTTCTATGTTTTAATATCACAAATCAGAGGGTGGGCATGTGCCTCCCACTCTAAATTCGCTATCAAAATTGTAGAAAGCTTAATAATGATGACGTCGGAAAAAGTCCGATATACCACTTAACCACGCCAGAGGCGTGGCGAAAGCCGGAATCCAGCCTTTTCAAGTAGTTGCAGATCATCTGGACTCCGGTTTTCACCGGGCCACAAGTTATGGCCGGGCTGCTTTACCTTCATT